>JAUCGK010000028.1 GCA_030378085.1 Candidatus Parabeggiatoa sp. HSG14 | reverse complement strand
CAAATGATGTTTGGTTCCACCCGTGTACGGGGGGTTAGGGGGTATCCCCAAAATCTGTTACAATCAGCAAAATTTCATTTTGCACTACTCTGGTATTCACTTTTGAAGTACAGTGCGTAACATCAGTTAATAAATGAGCATAAGAAAATTTTAAAAATATTACCCTGTCCAATCCCTGCACTCCTCTGTTTGCCTATAAAATTAACCTGCCACACAATCAAGTGACAAAAATGTTACATCTCCCAATTTTGAATGTAACAAAAACGTACTGTGAATGTACTTTTCTTTCAAGTAATCTAATACCTATCTCTCCATCTTTTCAGTGGGAAAAACTTTGATTGAAAAACAGCAAATCATGAATAACGTTTTCTTAAAAATTATTGATGTACGTCTTAAACATCATGAATACAATCTCGTTTTCCAAAAAATAGTTGAGTCATTTATGTTATTGTTTCAAATAAAAATATTAACCAAAACCCTCATTTTTTTGCTAACGATGATTAATGATTTTAATGAGATATAAATAATCAAAAATCAATTCTTAAAATACTTGTAGGTTTTAATAATTTATTGGGTAGAAGTTCAATTGACTTGCACCAAAAGTCCACATACAATTATTGTATCCTATTACCACAAATTTGCTACCATCGCACGCATGTTATAGTGTTGATGGTTGTTATTTGCTTATGTTTATTAAAAAGGAGACTAAAAGAGTATGATTACCACAGATTTTAACCAAACATTATTAAATAACCAGTTTGATTTGCTCAGAAATTTGAGTCAATACCAAAAATTAGAACTGATTTCATGGCTTTCACAGTCATTAAAGTCCACAGTATCAAAATCAAATGAAGTTTCCTTGAGACCTTTATTTGGTGCTTTTCGATCAGAACTTCGTTCCGAACAACTTATAGCAGAAATACAACAGAGCAGATTGTTTAATCGAAAGCGAGAAACATTTTGAAAAAATATCTTTTAGACACAAATATTTTGTATTTTTTATTTGAAGGGACTTTTTCAATTAGCCAATAAAATGGAATAAGTTGCTTTAAGTAATTGTTTTATATCAGAAATAACACTTGTAGAATTAAAATTTGGCACTGAAAATAGCGATAAAATTGAACAAAACCGTTTAGTCGTAGATGAACTTCAAAACAAAATCCAAATCGTACCCATTATTGGTGCTTTGGATTTGTATGCTAAGGAAAAAGCAAGATTGCGTAAAGCCGGTACGCCGCTTGATGATTTTGATTTGCTGATTGCTACAACCGCAATAGCTAATGGTTTGATTATGGTTACTCACGATACGAATCATTTTGAACGATTACAGGGCATTATCTTAGAAGATTGGACAAAAGTATTTCCAGAATAATACTTAATCGTTACCCTAATTTAAGCCTTGATGCTTGACAAGATTATTTTGTAGTGCTTAAAAAATAGTGATTTCTCCGAAAAAATCTGATAGATTTCAAAAACCTATCAGGTTTATACGCTTACTTGTTGAGCATTTACCAAAATTCTTAATAAATGAGCATAAGAAAATTTTAAAAATATTACCCTGTCCAATCCCTGCACTCCTCTGTTTGCCTATAAAATTAACCCGCCACACAATCAAGTGACAAAAATGTGCATCTCCCAATTTTTGAATGTGACAAAAACGTACTGTGAATGTACTTTTCTTTCACGTAATCTAATACGCCATCTCGCCATCCTCAGCTAAGCCGATAAACTACGACAGTGATTTCAAGTGGGGTAATAGTAAACATGGGTAACATTTTCTTAATAAATTAATAACTAAAAGTCAATTCTTAAAATAAATATAGACTTTAAGACTTGCTATTCACTCAATCAAAATAATTAGCTGACTGTGTTGACCGATAACTTTTGAAAAACCACAAATTGACCTGCGGGGTAAACTTTCTTACAATAGCAAACAAGAGTTGACTTTACCCGATGTCAAAATAAGTTGGTAAAACAGTGGGGTAAATTTCAATATTTTTAAGTTTGTTTTCACATTTTATTATAACAGTAAATATTTCTGTGATTATTTGAACTTCAAGAACGGAGCTTTGCAATTATCATAGATAAAGTTTTTTAAATTTTATCTTGGACGTAAAGTGTATCCGATGCACCATTAATCTAAAAAAACTACGTTAAGTTTATTGCTAAATTTATTATTATGCCAAAACAAGTATTTATTTTAATAGCGGTGGTAATTGCCATTGTTTTTTTTGTTGTGAACGAAACTGGTATTTTCGAGAGTGACGATACGACACCGCCCAATATAACACTCCAATTTAAGCACCCTCAATCAGATAATTCCTCAAATGAACGTTTAGTAAATTCTAACGCTATGAGTTTAAATGATAAATTATCAAATGGGTTAATTAAAGCCGGTTGGGAGTCTAATGCGGCACACACTGTTGTTACTCTCAATCAGGAATGGTTTAAAATTTTACAAACCGATCATCCCCAAGATTTGGAAAAACAAATCAATTTACTCAAAGACTTAGGCAATTATCCCCACTTAATGCCCTTATTTAAAGCGCATCCTGAAACTGCTGCACTTTTAGCGGGTGCTGATGATCCAGAACATTTGGCCCAATCTCTTGAATGGGATCAATGTTATGATGTTATTATGGGGCTTTTTGCTCAACACGCTGCCCCCGAAGATACCGCCGCGCTTGCTAATGCTTTAGCAATTCATCGATCACTGATTTGCCGTCTTAACATGCGGGGATTGATTGGTAGTCAAGCCTTGTTCATTTTTCCACGCGATAATCAGGGCGCACAAGAATACGATAATTGGTTGGCTGAAGTTTTGGACAATGCCCTAAGTCAATCCGATGAAAAATTAGGCGCATTGATTAATTTGTTATTTGAGCAAGGCGCGATTATTCGTGGCAAAATGATTGACGATGCCCAATTTCGCTATACCTTTCGGAATGATTTATGGCCCAAATTTATTCGCGTGTCGAATCAAACCCAACAGCCGGTTGAACTCTATTTAAGTGAGCCGCATTTATGGGATTTGTTAGCGTTGCCACAAGGTGAAAGGCTCTTAGAACAATGGGTATGGTTTTTGTCTTTAGAGCAAATCAATAATTTAACGCCAGCAGAGGTACTATTTGGTAAAGACGTTTATCCTACTCCATTGCATCCCTTTATTATTGATGCGATTTTAGACCATGATGTTAATACCCTTATTTCATTATTGCATTTTGGTCATGCTCCCCTATTTGTTAAATTAATGCAACGTCAATTGCAAGAAGAACTCAAACAAAAGGCTTTTAATACGCTAATTGCTCAAGGTCCAAATTACCCGACTAAATTGGAGGATTGGGATAAAGCAAGTGATGCCGATTTGCATTTTGAATTAGTCAATGAAGATAGTAGTCTTACTCATACCATTGGAAAAATTATACAAGGGCGTGAAGTGTCAGGGGGTGAAACATTTTGGGCAGCACTTGATGTAGCGGATTTTGTTGTTATGGCTGTAACATTGGGTACGGGAGCAGTTATCACTTCAACAGTCAAATTGGGAGCTAAAAAAGGAGCTAAAAGTTTGTTGAAATCACAAGCTAAGAATTTTTTTCAACAAAATCCAGCAACAAAAATAATAGCCCAAAAAGTATCAGAAAATGTTTTAATATCTTCAGCTAAAAAGCAATTCATTGAAAAAATGCAAGTGTCTTTTAGAAAGGCTAACGGAAAAATGACTGAACATGCGACAGTCGAAATTACACCAGTGCTACAATTTTTCTTTAAGAAAATGAATGTTAACCGCAAAACCTTAAAACGCATTAATAATAGCTGGGATGCTCGGTTATTTATGCGTAAAGATGCCAAAGTGTTGGTTAATGTCGATTACAAGAAACTTTCTTCGGCAACGTGTCTATTTTTTAAAGTGACAACAGCTACCGATATAATGGGTGTGGCAGGTGCAGTAGCAAGAGAGGCTGTTTGTGGATTAGCAGACAACTTTGAAGAAGTTAAAGCAACACACAAGGGAATTACAACATTAATGAATAGTCAACAACCATTTAAAGTTTGGCAAAAAAACAACTCTGCATGGTGGTTGATGAACGCTAGTAATATGACTGTATAGTAACGTAAAAAACCTGACAGGTTTCAAAAACCTGTCAGGTTTATACCTGTACTTGTTTAATACTATTCTTTTCACTAAGGAAAAAATATGACGAAAAAACCAGACAAAAAGACTAAAAAAGTCTACCGCTTTGCTTTATACGGGCTTTCCGCTTCCGGTAAAACCTGTATGTTGGCAGCGTTAGCGATGCCACGTTATCCGCATCCATTGGGGTACAGTTGCACTTGGCAACCGATAGATGTTTCTGCTTCCAAAAATAAAGCCGAGGCTCAACATTTAGAGTATAGTAAAGAATGGATGGAAAAGGCCATTGAAAAATTATCTCAACAAGATGTCCCAGAACCAAATCCAACCGGTGAAGAACAGTTTATTTTTCAGTATGATTTTACGGGTGAAAATCATCAAACCTTTTGCATTGAATTAGTTGACTATTCTGGAGAATTAATTAATCCAGCGATTAGTAACAGTGAATTGGCTAAAAATCTGCGAACAAGATTTGCAGAAATGGATGGCATTTTGGTCCTTGCTGAAGCACCCTATCAAGATCAATTAGGACATGTAGAAAGTTCTCAAAAAAGTCGTGATGGACAAACCCACATGGATTTGTACCAACTCCGGCAAGCTTTCAGTTTGTTACGTGGTGAAAAGCAGGATGGTGCTGCCTTGGATATCCCTGTAGCCTTAGTGGTTAATAAATGGGATAGATATAATGCCATAGAATATAATAATCCTGTTAATGAACAAAATAATCTGGAAAATTTTCTGAATGCTACCCCTCAGCTACCGCATAAAGGACTCCGTGATGTATTAAATTCATCCATCACGGAAGGAAACTTTAAAGCGTTTCCAGTCAGTGCATTGGGTACGAGTGAATTTTTACGACTTGAGAATGGAGATATTGTTGAACGAGCTAAACAGATAAATCCGCTGAAAACCTTTGGTTTAGAAGATGCGTTTATTTGGATAGCGGAACGGCGTGATGCCATTGATGTGCAACATTATCAGAATAATGCCACAAAAAACTTGAAACAATGCCGACAACAAGGGTTAGAATTTTTAGATCGCTTTCCAGCTAATTCAGAATTAGCCAAACAAGTTGAAAAAACCTTATGGCGGTGTCGAAAAAAAGGAATTTACCAGTGGGCAGCTACCATCGTTGCCATCCCAGTGTTGTGGTTTATGGCAGAAACAGCAATGGATACGATGAATTATCGTAAACATAAGGTAGCGATTAACAATCCACATGTCACTCATGAACAACTTGAAAAAGCCGAACAATGGCTTACCAAGTATGTTACAGCACCTGTGTTTCGTCACGTTTTTTCGCGGATTTTTTTAAATCAAGACAAAGCACAAAATCTCTTGACAGAATTGGCAGAGTTGCAGACACACCGCGAAAAGTTTTTATGGGAGCCAGTTGAAAATGCCCTAAAAGAAAACTTAATGGCTGCTGGAATAGCAGCATCAGAATATCTGAAATATTATCCGTATGGTACTCATGCACAAGAAGCTCAAAATATTAGGTTACGTGCTGAAATTCAGAAGATGCAACAGGAAAACGAAGATGCTTTCCGTCATGTTGCTGGACGGGTACAAGAAAATAGCCAAAATACTGACAAACTCAACGAACTGTTAGAAAAATTACGTAATCTGCCAATATATCCACAAGCAGAAACAGATGAAATGCGTAAAAAGCGGATGGCATTAGAACAAAAACTATCCGATAAATTGGTACAAATTGTTAGCCAACAACAATGGGAAAGATTTCAGAAAAGCTACGACAATAACATGCGGCGTGGAAATTTTTTAGCAGCCGCAAAATCTCTGGCGAATCGTCAAGCGGATGTGCGTTTAAATGCACTGAAAGACAGTTTCAAAACGGTTGTGATTGGAGAATTAGAAAAACGAGCAAAACAAGCGGTTAAAGATAATCGCTTACAACCGGCTAGAGAATTACTGGATCAGTATGCTAAATTTCCTCATACACTCAAAACTCGCAAGGGTAACAACCAAGTAAAAGAGTGGCTATCTAAAATTGATGAAATGGAAGATGAAGTATTGTACGAAGCGGTTAGAAAGTATCGGGATATAAGGCATATTCACACCTATCTACAATCTGCGCCTTTGCAAACAATGAAAAAAGAGGTTGAAGCTTACCAAAACTATTTGAATAAAGTCGATCCAACTTCTACGTTGAAACTCCAGCTGCAACTGACACGGATTACTTGGACTGATAATGCAGAACAAGATGATGATAACGTTGTGACTGTCTATCTAAACGGAAAACCGATTATCCAGCAAAGCGACATTGTTTCCGATAGCCAGAACCCAACGGGAGTTATTGGTCCAAGCACAAAATTTTCGGCTAAACCTTCTGAATCAATAACAATTGAAATAAAGGTTGTGGAAGAAGACCTTTATTTTGATGATGATAATGGTCAAGGAACGCTGAAAAAATTAGTTTCAGAGTTAGCTAATGGTTACAGCTTGAAACTTAGGAATTCTGATGGTGTTGAAACAGGCACAGCACACCTTAAACTATTAGGTTATCCAAAAGCACCTCCTTTACCGGCATGGCATGGTGTTAGATGATAGTCCAAAACTAAACCTGACAGGTTTTAAAAACCTGTCAGGTTTGGTAGCGCGAAGCACAAATGCTGCAACAATCCATGATACACTCTATTGCTGCAACGATCCATGATACACTCTATTTGAAAATAGAAAACGATAAGGAAATCTTAATATGACAGATGATTCTACCGAATTTCAGGAACAAGACGAAGAAATGGCTGGCATTGAGGTTAAGCTTGAAACGGTTTCTAAAACAATGGTTTACCCGTTGGATTGGACTGTGGAAACCATTATTACTCAGTTAGAGCGCGGTAATATTATTATCAATCCCAAATTCCAGCGTCGAGATGCTTGGCAGAAAATCCGCAAGAGTCATTACATTGAATCGCTCTTTATTGGTTTGCCGGTGCCACAAATCGTGTTGGCTGAGAAGGAAAGAGGCCGAGGCGAGTATTTTGTCCTAGACGGTAAACAGCGAATGCTGTCTCTGTTACAATTTATCGGTTCAGCACCGGATAATAAATATAATAACTTCAAGCTTTCAAACTTAGAAGTCAGAACTGATCTGAATGGGTCCACTTATGACGAGATAAAAGCTGATTTTGAACTAGAAGATACACTGAAAAGTTTTCTTAGTCAGCCCATTCGTTGTATGGTGCTCAGAGATTGGGCCGATATTGATTTTTTACATTTGATATTTGTACGTCTCAACAATGGCAGTCTTTCTCTCTCACCACAGGAACTCCGTCAAGCTTTATTTCCCGGACCCTTTATGGATTATATTGATGATGCAGCGAGTAAGAGTGCTTCTCTAAAAACCTTGCTCAAAATTGATGAACCCGATTTCAGGATGCGTGATGTTGAACTGCTTATTCGGTATCTGGCTTTTGCGTTTTTTCTGGATGGATATGCGGGCAGTTTAAAACATCTTCTGGATAATACTTGTGATAGGCTTAACAAAGCGTGGGACAATTATGAACAAAAGGTGATCTCTCAAGTTGAAGCTTTTGAGGAAGCAATACAAGCTGGCATGGCTATTTTTGGAGAACACGAAGTTGGGCATAAATGGATTGGCAGTCAATATGAAAAACGTTTGAACAAAGCGATTATTGATATTCTTGCTTTTTACTTCTCGGATGAAAAAATTCGTCAAGCCGCTTTAGAAAAAAAAGCAGAGATTGTCATCCAATTTCAACAGCTATGTGAAGAAAATCAAAATTTTAAGAATGCGATTGAAAAAACAACAAATAGTCTCAGTGCCACAAGTGATCGCTTGATAATATGGGGGGAAGTTTTAAAGGAAGTTTTGGGACTCAATTTTTCGATTCCTAAATTCTCTCATGGAAAAATCCAGTTTAACGGATTTTGGAGGTAAGATGGATTCGTCAGAAAGATACCAACAGTTAGGCGAGGCACTTGGTTTACTTCGTAGGCATCTATTGCTAGACCAACTGGATGATTCCGCAATTCTGGAAGAAGAAATATACACTCGGGTAAGAGCTTTCCTTGTTTTAGCCCACGCTGAAATAGAATCTTTTATTGAAGATCGTGTCAAAGAAGTGGTACTTAAAGCTAATAAAATCTGGAAAAATGACCAGAAAGTTAGCAAATCTCTTTTAGCTCTTTTGGCCTTTTCTGGGCGCGAAATGGAAAAACCCGCGCCTTCTTTAAATCCTGCCAGAGCTGCCCCGCAAACAAAATGGGATAAAAAACTCAGCCTAACTGAGCGGATTAATATCGCTACAAGAGCCTTTCATGATGTTTTAAATAATAATCACGGTATTAAAGAGGAAAATCTGTTACATCTTTTGCTTCCAATTGGTATTGAGGTGAATGATTTAGATATCTTGTGGTTAACAAATATGAATGATTTTGGTAAAAAACGGGGAGAAATTGCTCATTTATCGTTTTATAAGACTCAGTACCAGATAGAACCCAAAAATGAGTATGATAAGATTTTCTTTTTATTAGAAGGATTAGAAACACTTGATAAAACTTTAGAGACATTTTTAGAAAATATGGGCGCGTAAACGCGAAATGAGAAGATTATAGATTTGTCGCTTCACTCACGATCAATGACAGGAGACATTGAAGATTCAAAGATGAATGAATTACAATTTGTTATAGAAACACCACGCGCAGGTAAGTGGAATCATCGCTTTATTGCTGCAAAGAATGGCAGCCTCTCTGAAAGTGAGATTACCAAAATCATTGCGGCAGCTCGCCGCAATTCGCAAGGTGACAATTATATTGCGGTGAGTTCTGAAACGGCGCAATCTGTTTCAGGACGCACAGGTAAAGAAATATTGGTATTAGTGGGGGTTGATGTTAAAAAACTCTCTGATGCTGAAGAAATTATTGCTAGACTTGAACAACGGTTGAAGGATGATGTGACAACCCTTGTGACTGAAACGATTGATTGGAATAAGGATGGTAAAGAATTACTGGTACGCCGTCCAGAATTAACAGACTGGGAAAAAGATTTTAGTGGTTTGCCTAAATTCTCAAATCCAGAAGAAAAAACTTCACTGCCAAAAAAATCTTATGCCAACCCGTTAAAACTTGTCGGTGGTATGGTTGGAATTTTGGTGGTATTGGTAATCGGTATTTGGATTTATACATTTGAATTGCTTGAAAAACCAAATACTCTACTTACTGGGAAATCAACTCTTGGTGATGAAACTGGAAACTCAGTGACTCCTGAGCAGCAAAATAAGGAAGTGGCTGTGCATTTACAACCACAAATAGCACCAAATAATCCTGATCCTTTTAAGTTTGAAAGCTTTAAGAAACAAATTATTGGATTAAATCTCAGTGATGAAGATTGTGATGTATCAGCTAACATGTGTGACAAGGAGAGCAAGCAGGCTAAAAATATTTCTTCTGTATGCGAAACCCTAAAACGTATTGATAAAAATTCTGATATGAGTATTTTTTCAAAATCTGATGATAAAGCTTGGTGTCATATAAATATTGATAATCCAAACTGTAAAAAGCCAGAAGGCAATATGGATGAAGCCATTAAGATTCACATCAAATTCGTTACTCAACTTTCACCTAAACAAAAGGAAAATTTATGTCATTAAAAATTCCAAAAAACACAGCCAACCAAACGCCACCAACTCACAAGAGTAGTCCATCTAAGCCAATTAAGCCGGAAAAGTCTTCCTCAATGGGATGGATTTTTGCCTTCTTAGGTATTGTGGTAATTGCATTAGCTGTTGTATTGTTAGCCAAACCAGAATGGCTTGGTTTTCTTGAAAAATACTGGAAAACACCTTCCAGTCCTAACCACTACGCGCAGTTTTTGGATCGCCTTGAAAAGGAAGATATTGGCTGGATAAACCCAACCCCTGAAAAAACAGAGAAAAATTGTCAAGTGCCTGATAATTCCTCTGATAAACATTCACCTATGTCTCCAGCAGAATGTGAATTACGCCAGTTGATCAACGAATCTGAAATAGTACAGGAATTGGATAATTTGGACAATAAAAAAGGCAAATTGTCTGTTTCGTTGATGTTTGTGCCTCAACATGATAGTCAAGTTCCGCGTCCTTATTTGGAAAAAGACCTAACGAATTTTCCCAATAATGCTAGTTTTGATGACATACTCAAGACACGAAATACGCTGAGAAGTATTTTTGCGGACTTTCAAACAGTAATTCCTCAAAATTTCAATCTGCTTGAAGAAAAATGTCGCCTTGATAGCCGTGAATATCCAGCACTATCCTTTGCGTGCCAAGTCGCGTCAATTTCCCACGACACACGAAATGTCCCCGCTCTGGAAAGTGAAGACATTCTGCCCTTTTTTAGTAAGGATGATGCGATCAAAGCTAAATTTCTAAAACAAGCTTCTGATGAAGCCAAGGATAAGCTGATAGAAACCGGAAATGATGCCAGCGTATTAGATATTTTCTGTACGCTTTACCAAAAACAAGAACAGATTAAATCAGGAATCGCTTATGAACTGAAAAAAATGGGTGATGATGATTTTAATAAAATGACAGAAGCCGTTAAAAGGTTTATCAACAGCTTACAATGTAATTAGAGAAAAAAACCTGACAGGTTTTAAAAACCTGTCAGGTTTATACTACCCTGATTTTTTTTGATTCATGCTTAATAAAAACGAGGTTATCAATGCAACTCAAACACAAAGGTCAAGAAGACGTTATTGACATTAAGCAATTGACGGTTTCTATGCAGTGGACAACGGCAGCGGACTTTGACTTAGCGGCTGCTTATGAATCCAAAGAAGGACAACGCGGTTTAATCTATTTTGGTCAATTAGGTAGTTTAGATGTTTTTCCTTACATCTGCTTGAATAAAGATGAAGGAGTTGGCGATAGTGGGGGATATAACGAAGAAGTTTTGATTATCAATAATTTAGCCGATATGAACGCCATTTGGTTGTTTTGTTGGGATTATGGCATGGTACAAGTCGGCAAAAAAGCGCGTTTTAAAGACAGTGATGTGAGCTTAACCATTAGCGATGATTCTGGGAGAAGTAACTCGGTTGAGATTGATACTGGTGAAACGGGCAATGTCTGCTATCTGGCTGGCATTGATAATACGAGTCCAATGGGGGCAATGTTAACTAATACCAGTCTTACCGGGACTTTAAAAGGTTTGAAAACTATCGAACAATTAATGACATTAGTCAAATATCAAAAACAACAATGGGATAAAGAAGGACGGATGAAAGGAGAATCCCGTTTATTAATCAACTTACTGGAAAAAAAATTTGGTACCTTGGATGATAAACATCGGGCCATAATCAAATCTCTGGATACCAAAACATTGTTAGCTTATGCTGAAAAAATCTTAACAGCCCAAACCGTGCAAGAAGTGTTTGTAGGATAATGTTATTCTTTAGTAGCGAATTTAACATCTGTTAAAAAATAAAATGAACTTTTATATGTTCATCTAAAACATAGAACAAGGCAATAATAAAAACGCTGTAAGAGGATTGGAGAGGGCATATCGTAAAATTTGAACAAAAAAAAAGTCTATTACCTGCTTTAATCAGTACATACAAAGCGAGCGTAGGCTGAGTCAAAGTAGGGTAGGTAGAAGCTTCGCTGCAACCCACCACTCCCATAACTAAAGAATAATCTCCCCGTATTTCGTTAAGCGTATCTGTCTCTGAATATCAAAACGTTGTTAGCTTATGCTGAAAAAATATTAACCGCCCAAACCGTGCGAGAAATGTTTTTTTCGTTATCAAGTTTTGTTTGGTAATGGTTATTTATTAGCCCCCAAAGCATTTAAAGCTGAGGGGGCTTTTTTATGTGGAAAGGTTTTGCTATAATGTGTAAAACGTAGCGACTCCAAAAGGAAGAAAACATGGCATTGATTACAAAAACCATTGAAATAACAAACGATAGAATTTTCAATTGTTTTATCTTTTTACAAATAATTGGAGGGAGATTATGAAAGAATATTCTGTGAGGTTAAATGAAAGTGAGTTTAAACTTTTTAAATTAATTCAAGGAGTTAATATTTATCCTGATATCAAAAATGATTTGCTTGAAAGCCTTATGAAACAAGTCAAGAATTTCTCTCAATTGACTTCACCTAAAAAAACTCAAAAATGGTTACAAGTTGGAGATAGAACATTATTTGAGAATATTGCTCCCATTAGACTAGAAGCAAACTCACCACTTGCTTCTGATATAATTAAAGAGCAAAGAAAGCGCATAAATATAGAGGAATGAGGAATAAAAAGTGATTATCTATTTTGATGCTTCTGCATTGATAAAGTCTTTAATTGAAGAACCAGGCTCTATAAATATTCACAATTTTCTGTTGGAAACAGCACAATTAGAAGAAACGATAATCTTTGCAACATCGGCTGTTACTAAGGCTGAGATTATGGCAGCATTATCTGCCATACGACGGGGTAGACATTTAACTCAGAAAAAATTTGAAAAAGCAGTTGTAGATTTTAAAACTCGTTGGAAAGCTTTTTTTATTCCTGAAGTCACACACTTTCTAATTGATAAGGCGGGAGAAATTGGCTTGAACCATAAGATAAAAGGGTGTGATGCATTTCAATTAGCAAGTGCTCTTGAAGTTGAAACCGATATTTTTATATCTACAGATAATGATCTCAATGCTGCTGCTTTAGAAAATGGACTTTTTGTATGGAATCCAATGACTGAACCAATACCCAAAATTAAAAATATAATAAGAGGTAGAGCAACAGCGAAACTCATTCCCATAGATAAGGGATAACCACCCGCCCGTATTTCGTTAAGCGTATCTGTCTCTGAATATCAAAACGTTGTTGGCTTATGCTGAAAAAATATTAACCGCCCAAACCGTGCGAGAAATGTTTTTTTCGTTATCAAGTTTTGTTTGGTAATACTTTTTTATTAGCTCCAAAGCACTTAAAGCTGCGGGGGCTTTTTTATGTGGAAAGGTTTTGCTACAATATACAAAATACAGCGAGCGTAGGCTGGGTTAAAGTAGGGTGGGTAGAAGCTTTGCTGTAACCCACCATTTCTCTAGTAAGCAATGTCGTTCCGCTTTGCTTACCTAACACAAACTGATTTCGAGGTTTAAATTTTTCAAAGAAAAACTTAAACCCCGAAAGGAGTTAAAAATGGTAACCTTTGAAGAATTTTCAAAAATAGCCGAACTTATTAAGAAAAATAAAAAGATTCCCTTAGAACAAATGGTTTATGAATACGGGAATTGGTTTTCCAGTGATGGAAAAAATTTTTCCAAAGTCGATGAAGAGAGTAATACTTTTGAAGTGAATAACCATTTTCAATTACATTATTTGGGAAAGGGATTACAAGGATTTGGTATTTTCCAAAATGATCCAACATGGGGGCAATTATTCGATGACATCGAACAAAAGCGAAATTCTTCAGTTGTGGAGTAATGGCTTATGTGGCTTTGGGATTCTAATATACTAAGATATTATTTTGGAGAAAAACACCCTGTTCTTCATTTACATTTAAAACAAATCTCTCGTGATGAAATTGCGCTTCCATCTGTGGTGGTAGCAGAGGTATTGCGTGGGCGTTGTGATTTTGCACTCAAAGCTTCGCCATCTCAAGCACCGATGGCACATCAACAACTCTTGGAAACTCAAAAACTTTTATTGCAATTTAATGTGGTTGTGTTTGATGACAAATGTGCCGAAGTACTAGAAACCCTTCAACGAAAACATAAGGCACATAAACGTTATCCTGACATGATGATAGCATCTATGGCTAAAGCGGGCAATCACATTGTTGTCACCCGTAATGTCAAACATTTCGAGCCATTACTCCCCAAAAATCAAATTGCTAATTGGATTGATGACAAGCCAAATTAAAATTATCTGGTGTAAGCATAGGCAGGGTTAAAGTAAGGTGGGTAGAAGCTTCGCTGCAACCCACCTGTCTCTTTCTACCAAAACATTGTTAGCTTATGCTGAAAAAATCTTAACTGCCTAAACCGTGCAAGCAATATTTTTTTCGCTATCAAGTTTTGTTTGGTAATGGTTATTAGCCCCAAAGCACTTAAAGCTGAGGGGCTTTTTTGTGTGAGAAGGTTTTGCTATAATATACAAAACGCAGTGAATCCCAAAGGAAAAAAACATATAGACATTCAGAAAAATAACTTCCAAAAACCCGATAGGTTTCTGAAACCTGTCAGGTTTGATATATGAAATTATTTCTCTGAAAAACTATAGTCAAAAATTCTATGCCAACTAGAAACGAATTAAAAGAACTTGCTAAACTTCGGCTTAAAGAAGCTGAAACCCTTTTTAATGCAGATTTATATGATGGTGCGGTTTACGTCAGCGGATATGTCATTGAATTTGCCTTAAAAGCAAGAATTTGTAAGTTATTGGATATCAATGAATATCCGTCATCTGGTAAACTAAAATCAGCTTATGCTGTTCATAACTTTGAACAACTTCTGTTATTATCAGGGCTTCAAAAAAAAATCAGTTTAGCCCATGCTGAGTTGCATACGAATTGGTCTATAATAATACCTTGGTCACCAGAAATGAGATATCAGTCCAAGGGAACTATTTCCAAAAGTAAAGCCGAAGAAATACTAAATGCTGTGCGTGATGAACCTAATGGAGTATTAAAATGGATAATGAAATATTGGTAAAAGAATTTGGTAAAATGCCCAAAATTCTCAAACAAGAAAAAGGGCAACTCTCATTATTAATGCTAAAAGCTTTTGATGCTGAAATGAACGATTATTGGAATTTGATTGTTAGCACTCCAGCGTATGATAATTTAACATTGAAAATGGCGTTAACTGATTTAGTCACGATATTTAACAACCACCTCAGTAAAGCAGTATTAGAAACCGTGACACGCACAATTATTTTAGAGACCACTAACCCTTTTGTAAGAGAAATCAATCAAGCCTTCAAGGTGAGAAATACCGTCAAATATGTTTATTCATCTGTTATATCAGGCATTAATCTTGAGAAAGCGATTATCTTTGAATCTCATCCGATTAGGTAAATGAGAGCGAGCGTAGGCTGGGTTAAAGTAGGGTGGGTAGAAGCTTTGCTGTAACCCACCACTCCCATATTTATATTTCGTTAAGCGTATCTGTCTCTTTTTACCAAAACGTTATTAGCTTATGCTGAAAAAATCTTAACCGCCCAAACCGTGCAAGCAATATTTTTTTCGCTATCAAGTTTTGTTTGGTAATATTTATGAGCAACTAAGTGTTTAAAGTTAAGTTGCTCTTTTTATGCAATACAGTTTTGCTATAATGATTTTCCTCATCTACTGTATTAAACTTAATCATTTTGGGGTGTTAACTAATGTTATGCACTCTATAGGGGTAGGAAAGATGCAATCGTTTTATTTTATGAGAGTGCGGCTTTGAAACTCAGGAAAAATCGGATTTTTTGAAAAAATTGGATTTCTTAAAGCCCTTAAACTCGACTATCAAGTTTTTATTGTGACAATGAAATCGAAGAGTGAGATGCGAGCATTGGAGACGCGAGCATCGCGTCTCTACATATTGATGGAGTTTGGTAGAGACGCAATGCTTGCGTCTCTCGTTTAATCATCAATCTTTTAAAAACTTGATAGTCGAGTTAAACAAGATAGAAACTTCTATTTTTCTTAAATACACTACTTAATAGGAGCTGGTTTACAAAAACAGCTTTGTGATTTCTTATTGAGAGGAATCAGTTTAATTTCAAAGAGTTTTGGCCATAATTTGCCTGTCACAAACAAGCGATTTTTTTTTGCGTCATAAGCAATACCATTGAGTACGTCAGCTCGATATTCTTCAAAACTTAAAAGTCCTTCCAATTCTATCCAGCCATCTACTTGACCTGTTTTTGGGTTAATAACAGCAATCTTTGTACTTTGCCAAACGTTGGCATAAATTTTCCCATGAATGTATTCCAATTCATTGAGCCACTTGATAGCTTTTTGATTGTCATACACATCAATCTGTCCTGTGATTTCCAACGTTTCAGGATTCAAAAAGTACAATGTTGATGTACCATCACTCATAATCAATTGTTTGCCATCATGCGTTAATCCCCAACCTTCTGTTGGATAGTTGAACTCTTCAATTAGCTCAAAACTGGCCTTATCATAAACAAAACCAACCTGGGATTGCCAAGTCAGTTGAAAGATTTTCCCGTTGTAAATTGTCATACCCTCACCAAAATACGAGCGGTGTAAATTGTGAATTTGTAATACCTTACCGGTTTCTAGTTCTACTTTACGTAAGGTAGAACGATTTCGGAGTCCCGTGCTTTCATATAAAAAGCCGTCTTGAAAAACCAAGCCCTGAGTAAAAGCCTTTTTGTCGTGAGGATATGTATTGATAATTTTGTAGGTATAAGTGGGAATCATATCATTCTGTAATTTAGGTGTTGTTTCCGCATAGCTACTCGCCAATATTCCCCAAAAACAAAAAATCAGTGTACCTAATTTAGGTTTCCAAATTTTGGTTGTTTTTAATTGATTCATTATTTTCTCCCGTTTTTATTGGTATTGGGATCATTTTCTGTGATTGATTAAAATTGGTAAATAACATCAGGGCAACCATATAAGGATTACCCCTATAAATCCTTATAAAGAAATTCATCGCGTTATGTAGGGGCAATCCCTTGTGGTTGCTCTTGTATAAAGCATTCCTATTTAACGATCCCAGTGCCGGTTTCACTAATCCATGTCTTCACTATCAAGAATCATTTGCTCAAAAAAATGGGCAAATAGTTTATTTTGGTTATTAAGTAATCCCCGTAAGCGGAGAAGATTTACCAAGTAATTTTCTTTAGGGGCTTTGTGGTTGGCAATTTGCCGTAGTAATTCACGTTCTTTTTCTGTTCTCTGTTGCCATAACTCTTGGTAAAAGTTGTGGAGGATTGTTTTTATGGCATCGTGATTTATCTCTCTATTGCGGTAAAGAGCATTGTAATAGTCAGCGGCAACTAACTGAATAAAAGCGGGGTGATAACCGGTAAAATCTAAAATTTTTGTCATATCCTGAAAAGTTTTTCCAAGAGCGTGTTGCATGGGTTCTTGTATTAACTGTTCTGCTTCTTTTTGGGTTAACAATCCCAAAGTATATTGTGTTCCAAAAATATTCCAAAATTTGGATTCATGAGTATTGTCTTGATGACAAATATTATGCAGAGGTGCACGACTCGCTAGCACATAACCGAATTGAGGTTGTTCTCCCAATGCGCGTATGTTGCTAAAAAATTGAGCATCGAAAAAAGTGTTGTCCATCATTTTATCAAATTCATCAATCAACAAGATAAAACGATATTTGTCATGATAAGCGATAAAATCCCGAAAGCTTTCATAATCATTGCTAAAATTCGCTTCTATTTTTAAAGCCTTACAAATACTTTGACGCAATTGTCTAAAAAAATCAGCCTGACTTTTAATGCGCCAATTTTTCATTGTGGTATAAATCGTAATGACATTTTCCTCTGCCATTAACGCTTGGTTAATCTGATTAAGTAAAGATGATTTACCAATGTGCCGTTCTCCCAAGATACTCACATTGCCAGGTTTATCAGGATTGCGTAATACAGACAAAGCTCCATGTAACTCGCGTTTTCTCCCATAAAATAGTGCTGAATTACCTAATAACGGTGTATCTTTAATATAAGGATTTTTTCCAAATTGGATTTGGGCAACGCGTTGTTCTTTGGGTAGCAAACCAGATATTTTAGGATTACTGAGTTGAACAACAAAATGAGTTTTTGAAGCATTTCGATTTCTGCATTTTTTAATCCGCTTCATTAATAAAGCGGCTAAAAAAAGTGAGGCTGAAATGGAAAAGGTATTCCAATCTACCATAAATGAAAAAAATTCTTGTGGTATAAAACCAATAATACCACTGATACCAATGACAATACTGATAATACTAATAAAAATACCAATAATATTCACTATGTTGTTGAGCGATGTTGTACGATCTTGTGAAATCATTTAATCATTCCTATAATTTTTCAATAAAATAATATTTTATGGTATACTACGCAAAATCAAAAATAAATTCATTGCAAATTGCAAAATATCCAATTCTTAATTCAATTATTCTTCTTATTAAATCCTCGTTTCTTATTAATATGGGAGTTTAGGGAGGATTAGAAACGTCTATAAAATAAACAAAATCTTGAATCAAACCTGTTTGGTTACCGATTTCATTTCATACACATTTTTTAGTGGTTTAGATATTTCTATTTTCTTACACTTATTTAGGAACGAGAATTCAATAAAATACGAAAGTTGAAACCTGACAGGTTTTTAAAACCTGTCAGGTTTAGTTGTCGATTTTATTTCGTGCATATTCCTTAACAATATCTATCCCATCTAAGGTAAAAATATCCAATTCCCAATTTTCAATTCCAAAAGAGACAAAAATCACCATGACAGACATGACATCCTCCTCGATCATAGAACAATCATTGGCTAATGTCCGTCAACGTTTATTAGATATTTCCAAGCGTAATCAACTGCTTAATTATAAAGAAAAAGCGCGGACATTGCATATTGTAGACACATCGCTTGATCACATTTTTCAAAAATTAGTATTGGATGGCAAAAACATTATTTTTGTGCCACAACCTATTCACCATGTGTCCCAAAATCAAGTAATCAATGAGAGTGGTAATAATACTTTGCCTTCTTCTGTCACTCAATTGCCAGAGAAGCCAAAGAAATTTAAAGAAGTCACATTGCAAACTGTCCATAATGAAGAAGTATTAGAGCAACGATGCAAAAAATTGGCGCGGGAGGCTCGCACCGCAATAGAAGAAACTGGCAATAATTTGTTATACCTGGCTGCCGGTTTTTTGGAATGGTATGAGGACACAAGTTCAACAACTCCTGTGAAAGCACCGTTAATTTTAATGCCTGTTAAATTAGAACGGGTATTATTACCGTCTTCATCAATTTATGATTATGTATTGTCATACCGTGATGAGGATATTGAAACCAATATTTCTCTTGCAGAAAAATTAGCAAATGACTTTAATTTAAAATTACCTCTTTTTTCTGATAGCACAACGCCAGAAAATTATTTGCAACAAGTGGCAGAAATTGCCAAAACCATATCACGTTGGCAAGTACTTCCCACTATTCGATTAGACTTTTTCAGTTTTACTAAGTTATTGATGTATAAAGATTTAGATAATACGCAATGGCCTAATGAGGTAAAATTGACGCATAATACCAACCTCAAACAGATTTTTAGGGATAATAACACAACAAATATTATCTCCCGTGATATTTCTCCCCTTGAAAAAAGCCAACAGTTTTCGCACACAGAAACTTTTGTCTCAGGGAATATTTCCTCCCATGACTTGATAGATTCTCATCCGCTGGCAGATAAAACCCCATTAATCCTTGATGCTGATAGTTCTCAACAAGCCATCATCATGGAAGCTTTGTGGACACAAACAAACCTTGTTGTAGAAGGGCCTCCTGGTACAGGTAAATCTCAAACGATTACTAACTTAATTGCCGCTGCCCTTTCTCAAAATAAATCTGTTTTGTTCGTTGCTGAAAAAAAAGCAGCCTTGGATGTGGTCAAATCACGTTTGAAGAATGTGGGATTAGATGAATTTTGTCTTGAGTTACATAGCCATAAAGCCCAAAAAAGTGAGTTACATGCTGAATTAAAAAAACGCATGGACAAGGAATATGATGAAGTCACTCAGCTAGAACGCGATATTGCTGAATTGAAGGTACAAAAGCAACAATTAATTGCTTATTCAACTCTTGTTAATACCCGTGTTGGTCCTTTTGAAGAAAGGATTTATGAGATTTTTTGGACAGTAGAAAGATTACGTGGTGAACTTGCGGGTAAAAAACTACCCATTGAAGTGAAAAATCCGCTTCAAAAAACACGCGATGATTTGAACAACACAATGAATAAGTTAAAAGAATTGGGTGTGTTGTTCAATGATTTACCTGATGATGTAAGACAAGATTGGCAGGGTTTTGAAATAAATAAAATTTTACCAGGGGATGAAAAGAAAATCCAACAAATTTTGTTAAATATGTGCTTGGAAGCTCAAACTTACCAAGCCTATTTAGATATATTAATTGAAGAAACACAATTACCAATCACACAAGATTTGGCTGACTTACAATCCCTCACTCAAATTGATGCAACACTACTTACTCCCATGCCAACACCTGTTGACACTTTACTCGCGATGAAACTATTGGATAAACAAGCAGTAGAAAGTTTCCAAAAATTTAACGTTGAACAACAACAATATCAACAACTCTTGAAACAATCCATCAAGTTTCTAGGGCATGGTAAATATTCGGTTAGATTTATTCAACAAGTTGTTAATGCGGCTGATAAGTTAGAAAAATTAGGGTTTGCTAATGATTCGCCTGATGAATTGATGTTTATTACCAATAATGTCGACAAACTGGATGCTGAACTTCAGTCATTATTAAATAATCCTGAATCTGTTGATAGCTTTCTTAATTTTTTGAAATTAAAAGAAATTGCTGAACATGCACCCAAAGATTTAGTCCTCAATAAACATCCTGAACATGCACTTGAAGCAACCCCTATTGTTTTTCAACAGGTGCGTGAAATCTTCCATCAATTGGAAGTACAGTGGACAATGCATAAAAATGATTTTTTACTCAACAAACTACCCAGTTATGAACATATTAGCATTTTAGCAGATGAACTTCGCAAGCATCAAAAGAGCTGGTTTCCCTTTTTATCGGTAGATTATCGGCGTGCTAAAAGCATTGTCAAAAGTTTTCTTGTTTCTTCATCAAGTTTTAATAAGCGAAAATTGATTAAACGACTTGAAAAATTAGCCGTTCTCAAACAGAAAACGGATCAAGAAACGCAAAAAGAACAATATAAACGGTTATTTGGCCCTTTATTTATGGGCATTAAAACTGATTGGACACATCTTGAAGAACTGATCACATGGTCACAAAAATTGGGGAATGTGTTAGGGCAACCTGAAAAAGCTCAAGAGTTATTAGCAACACAAGCCGATTTGAAAGGTTATCTTTTAAAAAATACCGCAGTTATCCATGAACAATGGATAAGAGTTGTTAAGACGGCTGAACAGTTAAATGTGCCTATTGAATCCCATTTATTGGTTAATGAGTTTGTTAAACAATTGCTTGAACGATGCAAACAAGTTGTACAATTAATAGCTGTCTTGCAAAAACATTTACCCCATCTCAATGATAAACATATCATTTCTACACACAGTGCAGTGCAAAATTTACTCACTGCTTTGCATATTCGGTCAAATGCTGAACAAAATCAATTTATGATAAGATTTTATGGTAAGCGTTATCGTGGTATTGAGACAAATATAACGACCATCATCGCGCTTGCCGATTGGATAGCAAAATTACAAATTGGGGGCAATATGTCTTTGCCACTTTTACATTGGCTTGTCAACGAAGAGCCTGTTACAAGAGTTCCAATTTGCCAAGAACTACTTGAGAGAAATCAAATATACCTTGCCAAATTTTCCGAACAATGTCATCAACTGGCGGTTTTTGGTAAATTGGATATTCGACAGTGGTTTAAATCTGGTGATAAGCCGTGTACATTAACGCAGATTGCTAAAACTAGCCATGCTTGTCAAACTTCGTCCGGATTTATATGGCATTTAGTTACATTTTACCAGTTAAAACAAGAAATTAAAAAAATGGGTTTTACATCCGTTATCCAAGCAATGACTACCCAAAAAATTCCACCAAAACAAGGTTATCAGCATTTTCAATATGCTTTTTATCAAAGTATGGCTGAGGAACTTATTCGTCAACATGCCATCCTTGCCAACTTCACACATAGCAGCTATGAAAACCTTCGTCAACGCTTTGTCAAACTTGATAAAAAATGCTTGAAAATGACTCGTCAACAAATTGCTTACAAAATTGCCCAACGCTCTATTCCTCAAGGCAATGGCACAGGCAAAGTAGGTACTTTCACTGAAAAACACTTGATTGAACATGAACTCAATAAAAAACGGCGACATATTCCTATTCGTCAATTAGTCAGACGTTCCACTAAAGCACTACAAGCTTTAAAACCTTGCTTTATGATGAGTCCTCTTTCGGTAGCGCAATATTTGTCACCTGGAAAAATTGAATTTGATATACTCATTATGGATGAAGCTTCTCAAATTCGCCCTGAAGATGCTTTAGGCGCAATCGCACGATGTCGACAGATTGTGATAGTAGGCGATTCCAAACAGCTACCACCAACCCACTTTTTTGAAAGACTGGTTAATGAAGAAGAGGAGATGACCGTATTAGATGGACAAGAATCCATTTTAGATATTTGTCTCAGCACTTATCGAAAAGGACAACTATGTTGGCATTACCGTTCTGAACATGAAAGCTTGATTGCTTTTTCCAATCACCATTTTTATGACGATAAACTCGTTGTTTTTCCAGCTCCCCAAGCCAAACATCAAGATGTTGGGGTATATCTTAATTATATCGAAAATGCCACTTACCATAAGGGGCGTAACCATGAAGAAGCTGAAGCAGTAGTGAAAGCAGTGGTCGCACATTTTAGAAAAACACCAGAATTAAGTCTTGGCGTTGCTACTTTTAACCTCAAACAACAAGAATTAATTAGCGAGCTACTGGACAAACGTTGTCAACAAGATACTTGGTTAGAAGAAAAAATAAAAGTAACAGAAAACACTGAGGAACCCTTCTTTGTCAAAAATTTAGAAAATGTGCAAGGGGACGAACGCGATATCGTTTTTATCTCTACCACTTATGGACCTGAAAAAGATACAGGAAGATTTTTTCAACGTTTTGGACCCATTTCCAATGATATGGGTTGGCGACGGCTTAATGTGATATTCACTCGTGCTAAAAAGCGACTAGAATTGTTCACTGCTATGCGTTCCAGTGACATCACCCTAAAAACAAATTCTAAACGGGGTGTAAAAATACTAAAAACTTATTTAGCGTATGCTGAAACAGGGCAATTATTAAATGATGATAACCCGAACAGTAAAGAAGTCGATAACAACTTTGAAATTGCTATTTCTAAATTACTTAAAGAGCACGGTTACCAAACGGTTTCCCAAGTTGGTGTAGCTGGATTTCGGATAGACATTGGTGTTTGCCACTCTAAAAAACCTGATGAATACCTTTTGGGTATTGAGTACGATGGTGCAAATTATCATGCCACTAAATCCATTAGAGATAGAGATAGACTAAAACAAGAGGTTCTCGAAAGAAAAGGTTGGAAAATACATCGAATCTGGTCAACAGAATGGTATAAAAACCGAGAAGCGGAAGTTGAACGATTATTACAAGCACTTTCGTCTGTCGAAAAAAAACCAGAAGAAGAGGAAGATGGAAAGGGAGATTGTTCTAAGGGAGAACGGATAGAGAATTAAGGCGGTTGCGGCTAAATAAAATACCCTTGTTCTGGTTCCCAAATTCCATTTGGGAACCCATGTTTGGACGCTCCGCGTCCTGCTGGGTATATTTTTTTCCCGCTATCGCCTAATGGCACTTGCTTAATTCTATTTCACTTTTAATTCTATTTCACTTTTTTGGAGTTAAAACATGATAAAAAATAAATATTTACTCACAATTTTTATATTACTTATAAGCTTATCGATAAACGCTGAAATCATTACTGATGGTTCCATTGGTTCTCGTGCCAATTTATCGGGTCCAGATTATCTCATTGGGGCTGATTTAGGTCATCAAATGGGTGGTAATCTTTTTCATAGCTTCCAAGATTTTAATTTGAATAGTTTGGAAAGTGCTACATTTTCTGGCCCAAACAGTGTTCAGAATATCCTTAGTCGCGTTACTGGTGGCAATCCTTCAAATATTGATGGATTAATTCGTTCGACAATTCCTAATGCTGATATGTATTTCCTTAATCCCAATGGGATAATTTTTGGGCCAAATGCCAGGTTAGATTTGCAAGGTTCTTTTCATACTAGCACTGCTGATTATTTGCGCTTAGGAGAAAATGGACGTTTTGATGCGACTAATCCAAACAACAGTAGTTTGACAGTTGCACCAGTTGAAGCGTTTGGCTTCTTAGATGAAACAATTGGTTCTATTTCTCTTGAAGGACAGGAAACAATTTACCCCACTTATTTAAAAGATGAGCCAATAGGTTTGCGTGTACCAGATGGAAAAACTTTTTCCATGATTGGTGGCAATATTAATATTTCTCATGGTTTCTATTCTGCTAAAGAATTGGCATTAGGGACTCGTGTAGCTATAGATGTAGGAACTATTGTGGCTAAAGATGGACGAATCAATCTTGCGAGTGTCGCTTCAGCGGGTGAGGTGATTCCAACCATATCGGATTTGGAAGTTTCAACTTTTGACAACTTAGGAAAAATAACCATTTCCGATAATTCTTTTGTTCAAACCAATGGCAGTGGAAAGGGTGCTATATTTATTCGTGGTGGACAATTGATGGTAACAAGCAGTCATATTTTTGCGCTTAATTTAATTAATCAAGATAACAATCAGCTTGCCACTCCTGGCAATGATAAAAATAGAGTGGGCATTGATGTTAAAGTTGGAGAAATATCGCTAAAAGATAATGCTTTTTTTTCGACCACAACAAGAAGTTCTGGAAATGCAAGTGATATTTCTATTGTGACGAATAAACTTTTCCTCGACAATTTTTCATTGATTAGTAGTGATACTTATGGAATAAGAGATGCAGGTAATGTTTTTATTAATACCCACGATTTGTCCTTAAATAATGGTAGCTTTATTGCAAGTATCACGTATCATGCTGGAAATGCCAAAAATGTTGATATTGATGCCACTGGAACTGTCAGCATTTCTGGGGTTGAAGAAGGTGGTTGGGTGGGTGCTATCACTTCAACTGCTTTTAATATAAGTAGTTCTGATACGAGAGGCGGGAATGCGGGAACCGTTTTTCTAAAAGCGGGGGAGCTAAGGGTTAAGAATGGAGGACAAATAAGTAGTAGTACAATTGCACCAGATGGTATGCAAAGTGGTTTGGGAGGAAATATAAAAATTCAAGTGTCAGGTGCTATTAATTTATCTGGGGTTAATCCTCATGGCGAAAATGAAGATGGTTTTGGTGGCGGTATTTATGCCCGTACTCAAGGTTATGATACTGGAGATGCGGGTGAAATTTCCATAGAAGCAGAATCATTATCCATTACTGAAGGTGCCGTGATTTCGAGTAGTACATCCAGCAATGCAAAAGGCGGTAATATCAACATTCATATTGATGATTCACTGACTTTATCAGGAAGTTTTACAGGATTACTAAAAGAATCATTAGAAAGTCAAATAGACTTTCAAGAACAATTTTCAAATTCATCAAGTAAAAATGCAGTCAGCAGTATTTTAACAGCATCACTTCGTGAAACTGATAATACTGGCCAAGCTGGAAATATCTTGATAAAAGCTAATAAAATAACACTGACAGAAGGGGCACAAATAAATAGCGCAACTCTGGGAGGTGGTCAAGGTGGTTCCATTGCCCTTACCACTGATACATTAACAATTTCTGAGAAAGATAAAAATGGCTCTCAAAGTGGTATCTTTAGTCATTCCGAAAATCTTGAAGCCTATGCAGGTAGTGCTGGCATTATTTCTATACAAGCACCTACAATAAAATTAACCAATGGTGGTATCATCAGCACCAAGGCTCAAAATGCAGGCGGTGGTCATATCAGCCTCGCAACATCAAATTTACTGTATTTACGAAAGGGACAACTCACGACCAGCGTCAAAGGTGGCATTGGCAAAGGCGGTAATATTAGTATTGGAAATCCGCAGTTCACCATATTAGATAGAGGACAAATCACAGCTCAAGCCAACGCTGGACACGGTGGTAATATTCGCATTGTGGCTGAACAATTTATTAAATCACCAGAAAGTTTAATCAGTGCCTCATCAAAATTGGGTTTAGATGGTTCCGTTCATATTGATTCTCCCACTGTGGATATGAATGCATTGATGGTGATTTTACAGGAGAAATTTGCGAAAGCACAATTGAAGCAATGCACTAACGAAGAAATTGAAAATCCCAGTACTTTTAAAGTTAACTTGATTCGTGAAAAATCACTCCCTTTTGGAAACATCATAGAAAGTAGTGGGGATATAAAAAAATAATTTTTTTCTGGTTCTCCTCATAATGTACCATAATGGAAAGTGATTGCATTTTATTTGTTATCCTAAAATGTGTTTTATTATCTGATGTTACGCAGATAGCTTCCAAACTTTCGTTTCAAATTCATTTTGCCAACTAAGAGCGCAACCCATCGCAAAATAAATTTTGCACTCCCGTAGAGGTCAGTGTGTCTCTACTTTTGGAAGTGCGTAACATCAGTTAATATTTTTGAATGTAACATTTTTCTAAAATTCATCGGGATCAATACCCATCTCCCGTAATTTTTTAGCTAAACATTCAGCGCGTTGTTGTTCTTGTTGTGCTTGTCTTTGGAATTGAAGACTTGTTGAGTGTTCGTATTCAATCTGCTGTTGAAGTTTTTGTTTTGCTAAGGATTCTTTTTCTCTCGCTAAGCGTTGTTCTTTGGTGGTTTCTTTGCCTGTCAAAATAAGTTTGTCGTCTTCTCCGTACCAACGAAGCCAAACATCGTGCTTGTCTTCATACCAACCTTCCCAAAGTGTTAAGCCTAATTTAACCCCAAATAACCATCGAGGTAAAAATTTTTGTGTACAAAAATTCCCGCCTCGATCTATGTTTTTTTCCACATAATTAGTATTGTGTAATTCATAGATACGCAACACTTTTTCTTTTAAGGCATTTTGTGGATCGAAAATCACGTAATAACGGACTTTCGCCTGGGCGTATTTTTGGAAGTTATTGCCCGCTTCCTCCCCTTTTTGATTTGATACAATTTCAATCGCAACTTCAGGGGGTTTACCATATTGGGGAACAAAATAGGATCGATTCTGTTTACGCCAAATGTCATGGGGCATTTTCACGTCTAAACTGAGCAACATGTCAGGCACAATGGGTGGTTTGTTGGGCGCATAAATCAGTCCTATTTTAGACAAAGCTACAAATGATCTATCTGAACCGTACCATGCGTTATATAAACTTTCTGTCAATAAACGCTGTTGTTTTTCGGCAAAAATATTATTCACAGGTTCATTATTCTCTGTCGTCATACAGTGGATGTGAGGCCAATTTTCAGGCAATGTCAGTGAACCACAATTCGTTATCGTTTGCCATTGTGTATTTTTATAAAAACACGCTGGTATTTCTTGAGTTTGTTCAGGAAGTGTAAGGGACATCTTATTCTCCAAGGGTTTATTAGTCATTTTTCGTTCCCAACATCCACGTTGGAAATGCTTTTAGCAAGGCTATAACTATTATTTAATTTATAGCTTTAAATGCCGAAGTTTGGAAATCTTCCCTCTTACTCCTGCACTTGTCATGGCAGAATTTCCTCCCGTTGCGACAGTCAATTCAGTAATACTATTTATACTTATACTACAATTTGTTACTGTATGAGCCAACACATTGCTGGTTAAAAATAGGCTCAGTATTATAAGCGTTTTTAAAACCCATTTATGCATTTGACAAGTCATCGTTTTACCTCCTACCTAAGCAAATTAGTTTCTGATTCCAAAGCATAAATGTGACGCTGGAACGTCACAGTAAGCATTGTTGGAACAAGGAAATATTAACACTAATATTTGTAGCCTGTTTAAAAAAATCTGAGAGATATGGCATTTCCCATTTGAGTACAATCTCCCTTCGAGTTCCTCCCTTAATTAAAGAGGAAATTAGGGGGAGCTTGTATTTCATACAAAAAAAACGCTGATTATAACGAATTTTGGGGACACCTACCTTTTTACCCCCCTAACCACCGGGGGAAGTCCCAAAATAGAAAAATTAAAGCAAAGTGTCGAATGATGTTTGGTTCCACCCGTGTACGGGGGGGTAGGGGGGTCTGGTGTCCCCAAAATCTGTTACAATCAGAAAAAACGCTATAAACATTTTTTTATTGATAAATCCAATTAATTGTGAAATTATTATGGCAAATAGAATAAGAGAGATAAAAGTACATTTCGAGTACATTTTTGTTACATTTCGATATCTTTAAATGTGACATTTTTGTTACACATACGATTGAAGTGAAGTATGAGTGTAATGCTGGAGC
Source organism: Candidatus Parabeggiatoa sp. HSG14 (assembly GCA_030378085.1). Classification (GTDB taxonomy): domain Bacteria; phylum Pseudomonadota; class Gammaproteobacteria; order Beggiatoales; family Beggiatoaceae; genus Parabeggiatoa. The sequence goes on along the minus strand of JAUCGK010000028.1, from coordinate 2,388 downwards.
GTTATATAGCGTTTTCCGATTGGATAAAGTACAACCTCCCCTAAATCCCCTCCTTAATTAACTAACCTTTACCCACAAGTAGCCTAAAATTATTTAATCGTATAAATAGTAAGGTTATATAACATCGTAACACCCATGAAATCCAAGCACGATGAGATGAGAAATTTTTGCCAATTTCATTTTAGAGTGATATCTCCCTATAACAAAAACCTATTGATTTTAATAGGCTTACCTACTTGTGGGTAAAGGTTAGCCTTAATTAAAGAGGGGACTTGTATCTGTGACGCAATCGGAAAACGCTATAATAGGTATTCTAACGAGAAAAATCTGTGATGCTTTAGCTATCTTCAGTTTGACAAAATTCACAAAGTACCTGACAAGATTTTGGGAGTAAATCACAAAATGATGCAATATGGACAAGTCTAACAATATTGCCTACTTCCATTTTGTTCATGATATGGGTGTAATGACTTTGGACGGTTCTCAGGTGGATATTTAAGTCATTAGCAATTGCTTTATTGGATTTGCCTGCTAATAAATGAGTTATGACTTGATATTCTCGTGTTGTCAATTTTTTAAAACGTTTTTGGTATTCTTGTTTCTTAGTTACCTTACACCGACAACAAGCATCAAATTTGATAGCACGTTGAATACGCTCAACGATTAAGTGGCTTGTAACAGGTTTTTCAGTAAAATCAAATACCTTATCTTTTATTGCCATTAAAGCTGAAGTAAATTCATTCTCTGGAATTAAAAGGATAACGGGTAAATCAATACGTTTTATTAACAATTGGTTAAATAATTCAAGCCCACTCATATCTGACAAATATAATGCTAAAAGTAAACAGCCAGATTGGTTTTCAGAGTAATCATTTAAAAAAGCTTGAGCAGAGTGATATGAAATAATCTTTAAGTTAACCAATTTGGTCAATTTCTTAATGGCAATGTGCGTTGCTTCATCGCCATCCACAATAAATATTCTCGGTGGCATTTTTAAATCAACGTGTTTCATAGAATATTTCTAAAGCGGGTGTTAAAACATAAATTGACACCGGCACAGAGTATACTTATATGAAAAATGAAAAAGAGTTAGTCGGCTCATTTATTCATTCAATTTTTTATAACCATTTATTTTTTCGTAGGGGAGATAGAAAACTTTACAAAGGATTTTTGAGTGGCACAAGCACTCTCATGAAGGGAATAGCATAGAGTGAATGAACAAACATTTCGAGTACGTTTTTGTTACTAATGGATAACGGGATATGTAACATTTTTGTTACAGTGCTATGTACTGTTGATTTTCGTTTGAAGATGGATAACGGGATATGTAACATTTTTGTTACAGTGCTATGTACTGTTGATTTTCGTTTGAAGAAGGAATGATTTTTTTTGAGTTTGGGGAATTTAAAACTGGGATTAATTAAAGTGGAGAGGGAAAGGATTTTTTTTTGGGAAAATATTTAAAGGATACTGTGCTAATACAAATAAGTATCCTGAACAATTTTCTTGCTAACAGAACGTTCTTTTGCAACTGGCTGTAGGTAAAAAATTAGAGGAATAATCTTTAAATTGTTTTGTATTAAGATAGGATAACTCATGGTAGATTAACCTTCGCCATCGAAAAGTAGATAGCCTATAACTTAACTATCAAGTTTTTAACTATAAATTTGGCTTTGCAGCAATCAATTTTTGACAGAGTACTAGAGAAAGTGAGAGAATTTCAGCGAAGGAAAATTCTCTCCCACTGTCTGTTCCAACTATGGGTTAGGTAATTCTATACGAAAGGTATTGATAGTATTTCAGGAATAGGGTTCAAATCTTCCGCTATCATAATGAAAAGTAATTAAAGTGCCATCTCTATCAATTAAACCAAGAACTATATCTAATGGTTCCCTAAAATATGTACTGGCTGTTTCCTGCTCACTTTGGAGCAATTTGTTTTCAAGAATTTCCATCACTATAGCAGGTTGATTTTCCATTGGTAACGGTCTATTACAAAGTCCTTTCTTCCATTTTACAAGCTGCCCTTTTTTAAAGTTATGTTTCTCTAAAAATGATTCATAAGTCTTTTGAAGATTAGCAACATGATTTTCATCATAATTGTCTTCCGTTGTATCATCATCAGATTCACTCGCTAACTTTTCGAGCATAGCAATAAGTTTATCCTGTTTTTCTTTGTCTGACATTTTGTTGATATCCCCTTGGAGCCTTAAATTGTATTACATTACTGATGTTACGCAGATAGCTTTCAAACTGGAGTACAAAATTGAGGACACCCCCCTAACCCCCCGTACACAGGGGGAAGTCCCAAAATAGAAAAAGCAAAGTGTCAAATGATGTTTGGTTCCACCCGTGTACGGGGGGTTAGGGGGGTATCCCCAAAATCTG
>JAUCGK010000223.1 GCA_030378085.1 Candidatus Parabeggiatoa sp. HSG14 | reverse complement strand
AATGATAAAAATCAGTATAATAGTAACCACTTATAATCGTTCTAACGCTTTAGCGCTGGTATTATCTGCTTTAGTAGCACAAGAAAATCCCTTAAATTTTTCTTTTGAAGTCATTATTGCCGATGACGGTTCAACGCAAGCCACTGCTGAATTAATCAAACAATTTCAACCGCGCTTACCTATGCAACACATTTGGCAAGAAGATAAAGGCTTTCGAGCAGCGATGGCAAGAAATCGTGCGATTGCTGCATCTACAGGTCACTATTTGATTTTTTTGGATGGCGATTGTATTCCTCAAACCGATTTCATTGTAAAACATAGCAAACTTGCAGAAAAAGGGTGGTTTGTTGCTGGAAATCGTATTTTGCTGAGTGAAAAATTCACTACTCAAACTATAAGGCTTTCTCAAAAAAATACGACTCTTCCGTTTAGTGAGGAAAAATTAGGAAGAATTTGGACATGGCCTATTACGCAGTGGTTCCTCCCTTATTTACGCCGTGACATTAACCGTTTACTCCCCCTACTGCGTTTACCAGACAATTTTTTAAGGAAATATTCCCAACAAAAATGGCAAGGCGCGAAAACATGTAATTTAGCATTATGGCGTGAAGATATTCTAAAAATCAATGGCTTTGATGAACGATTTCAAGGATGGGGACATGAAGATGCTGAATTGGTTGTGCGTCTATTGCGTAGTGGGATTCTCCGTAAAGAAGGTCGTTTTTCTGTACCAGTGTTACATTTATGGCATTCTGAACAAGATCGTCATCAAGAAAAAGCAAATCGTCAACGCTTAGAACAAATGTTAAAATCAACCACAGTAATTGCCCAAAAAGGTATTAAGCAATATTTATAGTATAGCGTTTCCCGATTGCGTCTGGTACAATTCCCCTCCTTAATTTAAGGAAGAGATTTAGGGGAGGTTGTACTTTATCTAATCGAGAAACGCTATAACAACTTAGCCTCTCGTTCCACAGCGTTGGAAGAAATGAAACGATTTGTTATCCCAAGTGTAACCCGAATGCAGCAACTTGGAGAAGCGTAGACATCAATGCCATTAACTGATGTTACGCACTGTACTTCAAAAGTGAATACCAGAGTAGTGCAAAATGAAATTTTGCTGATTGTAACAGATTTTGGGGATACCCCCCTAACCCCCCGTACACGGGTGGAACCAAACATCATTTGACACTTTGCTTTAATTTTTCTATTTTGGGACTTCCCCCTGTGTACGGGGGGTTAGGGGGGTGTCCTCAATTTTGCACTCCAGTTTGAAAGCTATCTGCGTAACATCAGCCATTAAGTTAAGCTTTGGAAATCTTTGATTTTAATTTGAATCAGCCTCGAAAGGACTCCAACAAATTTTCCTTAAACAAATCTGGGAAGAAGTGATTGATAGTTTTGAATATTTGTTGAATAACTTTTGGCAACGTTTCCAATGCTTTGATATTAACTGACGTACCAAAGAAATGTCATCAATACCTACAAGGTTTTTAAAACCTGGCTTTGTCCTTTTTGGAACAGATATTTTATTATTTGGAAGTTAAATGTAAAGGCAAGTTTTTTGCCAACACCTTTATCCTGGAATCGATACGGTATGATAGCATTAATCAACAATTTTAGCGTGAAAAGTTAGAAGTGATTTTGGTATTCTGAAGATTTAATTTTTGGCATCACCCTAAGGTGGGTTTTCTCAGACAATACCTGGGGTGTTAAATCTGTCAGGGTTTTGCCAATTATTTTCTTTCTATTTTTGTTCCATTCGTTGCTTTTTAACCCCGAAGGGGTGTAAACGTGAATAGCCTTATGTGAAACATAAGGTAATACGCATATAAATCCTCAACCCTAACCGGGTTGAACAAAAAAAGTTTAATCACCAGAGTTGGTTGACGTTCATATTCAACCCCGTTGGGGTTAGTGTTACATTTTCCTTATGTTTCACATAAGGCTATTCACGTTTTATACCAAAGGGGTATTTACAATTTCATGGTGAAAAAATATTGGTCGTTTTATAACAAATTTAACATACTAGACAACACCCCATATACTCTGAACGTTCAAGTTTTCGGATTTAAGAGCTAACAGGTTTTCAAAACCTGTCAATCAGAACAGGCGTGTGTGCGTTTTTAGTATATTCTCATAATCCGAAAACCTGAACGTCTGAAGTATAAGTCAAAATGGATTGAATATTATTCTTCACTAATAAGCCGCAATAATTCATCCGCAGAGACTTTCCCACTCATCTCACTGCCTTCCAATAAGCTTGCTGCTAAATCCCGCTTATTATGGTGCAAAGCCACGATTTTTTCTTCAATGGTATGTTGTGCCACAAGCCGATATATTGTTACAGGACGTTGTTGTCCAATTCGGTGGGCGCGATCAGAGGCTTGATCTTCTACTGCTGGATTCCACCAAGGATCCATGTGTATTACATAGTCTGCGGCGGTGAGGTTTAAACCAGTGCCGCCCGCTCTGAGGCTGATGAGGAATACATCACCTTCGCCAGCTTGGAATGCGTTTACCCGTTTTTTGCGTTCTTTAATTGAGGTACTCCCATCTAAGTATTGGTATTTTATATCGTTTTCTTCGAGATGGGCGCGAAGGATTTTGAGGTGATCGACAAATTGACTGAATACCAATGCTTTGTGTTTGTTCTCTAACAATTCTTCTAGGATTTCATTGAAGACGTTTAGTTTTGAGCTGGATATAGGGATATCGGGAGTAACCAGTTGTGCATTACAGCAAGCGCGACGCAACTTCATAATTTCAGCAAGAATTTGCAGGTGTTTTTGTCCAGCACGCGCTTTGGATGAGGTTAACTTTTCTATTGCTTGGCGACGCAGTGCCTCGTAGAATGCCATTTCCTCGGTATTGAGTTCAACTTGTAACAAGATTTCGGTGCGTGGAGGTAGTTCTTCTAATACTTGATTTTTGGTACGACGCAATATAAAAGGTTGGATGAGCTTTTTCAGGCGTTTACGGGCTTCTTTGTCATGATTTCTTTCAATCGGTGCCGCATAGCGTTGGTTGAATTGTTCCAGTGAACCCAGTAAACCTGGGTTAATAAAGCGGAATAAGTTCCAAAGTTCTCCTAAATGGTTTTCAATGGGAGTGCCAGTGGTGATTAACTTAAATTTCCCTTGCAAGTTCATGGCGGCTTGGGAACGTTTGGTGGCAAAATTTTTGATGGCTTGCGCTTCATCTAAAACAACCATTTGGAAATGGACATTTGCCAACATTTCTGCCACTTGTTCTTGTTGCAGTAAGCCATAAGTGCATGTTAGCATATCAAAAGGTTGTAAATTATCTAAAATATCTTGCCGGTTGTTGCCACCAAATTGGATAAAATTTAGCGTGGGTGCAAAGTGCAGGGATTCCACCTGCCAGTTCATGCAAACTGAGGTTGGTGCAACGACTAAGCAAGGACCATCGGGCGCATGATTAAGCATAACGGCTAGGGTTTGGATGGTTTTTCCCAAACCCATGTCATCAGCCAAACAAGCACCAACGCCCCAGTGAGATAAACGTGAAAGCCAATTAAATCCATCAACTTGGTAATCACGTAAATCTGCTTGAAATGTCGAAGAAAGTGTGGGTTCTAAATCTTGGCTCTCACGTAGGCGTTTGACATGCGCTTTCCAATGCTTATCACTTCGCAGACTATTTACTTCCTCAGTCAAATCTTCTAACGCAAAGGCAGCCAATGGATGAATGCGGGTACCTTTACCATATTTTTCTGAATAGCTTTTGAGTTCTTGCAGATGTTTGTGAAAAGTTTGCGTCAGTGCTAAAAATTGCCCATCATCAAGTTTGACAAAACGACTAGAGCTGGTTTCAATCATTTTTAGCAGTTTTTCCATATCGACTACAAGATTATCTTCCAACTTGAGTTCGCCACTAATGCTAAACCAATCTTTTTGCTGTTTGATGTTTAGATTAAATTGGCTTAAACTGGCTTGGTGTTGGATACGGAGTTTTTCGCCTTCAGGCCATTCGATAATGACTTGGTCTCCTAATGCTTGGAGTTCTAACAGAATTTCTAAACAGTCTTCTGCTTCTTCAACCGTCCACTCATCCTCTATGTTTTCCAAATTATTCAAGGCAGGGCAAGCGGTAATAATAGCTTTGGCTTGTCGTTTTTCTTGGCGTAAATCACGTTTTGCTTGGAGATGTTTACCTTCTATTTCGGAAATCACTGTTTCACCACCGCTGCCAGGGCGATAGTAAGGGCCACTTGTCGTAAAAGGGCGCGTCAACAGGGAGACTTTGAGTCCTTCGCCAAAAGGTAATAAATGGATATGCGGAACGGCATCGGCTGCGACTTCTTCCAGATTAGTTGCCCCGCCGCCTATTTCTGAATGCAGCGTTACCATTGATGACAAGGTACTAATCGCCTCTAAAACTTGGGGGAGTGCTTTTTTAGGAATAACAATGCTGTTACCCATAATTTCCATGATTCGTAAGTGTTCTTCAGTCACTTCGATCAATTTTAGGCGAGTGGGCGTTTCCTTAAAAAACTGGATACCTTTTTGTTTGTTGATGGCATGAGAAAAGGCGATGGAGATTTTACCACTTTTTTGTTTGGTAATGAGTAATTCCGGTTTGTCTTTGACGACTTCCACTGGCACTGAGCTATCTGCCCAAAATAATAGGGGATGTCCTGTTAGAGCTGCAAGCACTTTTGGGCTAAATACATAGTAGGTTTCATTATAGTAACTGTAAGTGTCGAACTCTTTTTTAATAAATGAACAAATGTTGGTGTCTTGAGTGGTCAAAAAATCGAAAGTATCAATCTCCTTATGCAAACGCTTTAAGGCGATAGGACGACCTTTACTCCAGCTTCCTTTCGCGGATAATTTTTGTTCTCGCGGTTGGAGGTCAAAGGAATTTTTCTTTTCATTCACTGTCAGAAACCAAACGAGGCGCGATGCTTTTTCAATGCCAGCCGCCGTTTGAGTTTGTGGTTTATCCAACGCAATTAAGCCATTTAATACCCGTTGCCAACCTTCCATCGGTTTAATCAATTTGGCGATAGCGAGATTGGTTTGAAGTTCTGGTTCTCGTTTTTTCTTGTCCAATTGTGTTAACAATTCGGCGGTTTCCTTTGCCAGCCAATGGTATCCACTTTTTTGGGATTTTTTTAGTAAGTTACCTAAAAAAACGGTGGTTTTTTTCGCCTTATTTTTGTCTATCCAAAATAGCACCAAGATTTTAATAAAACCTGTGAAGGAATGTGTCAGTACATAAGACAACTCCTCATTTTTGATGTTTTCGGCTGCCTCAACGTTGCCTTTTTGTGCCAGTGCAAAATTTTGCAATGCCTCATAAGCATCACTCAGTGGATGAAACCTATATTTTGCCAACTGACTTGCATAGTTCCATGCCTTTTTGGTATTTTCAGGGTTATTAGTGTGCAACAAAGCGAGAATATAAAATGGCCAAGCGTTGGTGGCATATTTGTCGCCTTTTTTGAAAAGCTTCATAGCCATTTCGTAATGGGCAATTGCTTGTTCGTTTTGCAGGGCAAGAAAATCCAGCCAACCTTGTAAAGCTAACATGTCTGCTGTTTTTTGAAGCGCAATCACTTCTTTAGCTTTGTTAAAGTCACCACGTAATATCCATTGTTCTGCTAACGTTACTTGTAGGTTAGGGTTAGATTCACTTTGTTTTTGTAGTAAGGAGAAGGCTTTTGGTTGAGATTCAAGATAATGCTTTGAATCATTCATTATTGCGACCAAAACATCTGAAAATAACTCTTCAGGTAAAGAAGTAAGCCATTTTTCGTTAAACGGATTGCAACAAATTGTAGCATAAGGATGCTTACCTATATCGCCATATTGTTTAAGCTGTTTTCGGACAAGTTCGATATCCTGTCGATAGAAGTTGATTCTGATTTCCCGCAATAACGTTCCGTATTTATCGGAAAGGGGAATTGCTTGTTGAACAGCCGCGGCAATGTTATCAAAACGATTATCTTGTATCGCTTCTTGTGTCGCAAATTCCACAAATGATTCGTGGCAATGTAAAATGGGAGTGAACCCCGTTCTCTGCACAAAAACAATGACAGGTGTTAATTCCTCTATAAAAGGATCAAGCATTTGAGTGACGAAGTGTCTGCCGTTTGGATGACGAATATTCAGTTTACGTAGACAAATAACCAAGAAAGTGCGCGGCACTTTCTCATAAATCACTGAAAGTACCTGAACAACAGATTGTTGCAAAGGCGAAAACTTTTTATAGGCGGTTTTGAGTTGTTTAATTTGGGTTGGGGATTTAGTCATAACTATATTTGTAGTTTTATAATTTGATATCTGCCAGATTTTGAAAATCTGGCAGGTCTAAATTGAGCCTCAAGTTGGTTTTTTAGAAACGCATTATTATCTCTTATTTCTTAGTCCAAGATAATATTTGTAGAGTAAGGCATTAGATTTTGGAACTCCAAGTCGTGGTTTTTTTAGGTAAATTTGGGTGTCAGCAGGTATCTCTGCCATTTAAATCAGCTTCTTATCACGCATATTTGCTCGTAACCATTCGCTTCGTCCATACAAGCAGACAACAAACCACTTCTTCTGTTTAACCATTTTAGTGACTCGTTCAATTACTGAAACCCTATTTTTACCTTAGTTTTGAATTCAATTTCTTCTGGTACATTCAAATGGTTACGTAATTCAGCGTGTTCGTCATCAAAGCAGGCTTCCGGCAAAAACAAATCTCCTTCTACCCATGTCCATATTGATTGAGGTACAGTCAAATTTGCGTAGGCTAAAAATACTCCTACCTGACTCATATCGACTATATTGACATCCGGCTCCGGAACGATATCACCGGATTTTTTGTTGCAGCGAACGTCTAAAAGTAACGCTCCACCTGAAAGAAAGTATTTGTTTGAGTTCAAGTTGAACCTGTTGATAAACTTTTTTTTCAAACTATGGCGAATTACTCATGAAATGTTGCAAATTTTGGTGATTTATTCCAGTTTCACGGCTTATCTCTGCAAAATTGCAATTTGTTTCCATACGTAATTGACTTTTCAATTCATAACCATATTGACTTGTATCACAAGTTGATGTCTTGAAACAGTCGCGAAAACATTCCCAAAACGTATCGATGTTCATTTGCCAATTCGTGTACTGCTTGTAATAGTAAACCCCATTCACCAGTATTTATTTGATCTATTTGCTGTTGATTATTCATTTTTAGCATCCTTATTTAAGTTTCTAGTGATATATTATAAGGATATAGAGCTACTTCAACAACAAATTTTATCATATTGATTTTATTAAGTATTATTTTAATATGACATTGTCAGGTTAATTAAAAATTATAAATGATGAATGGGAATTGATTATTTGCTATTTTAAAGGAGGGCTTATGTTGAAAAGTATAGGCATTATTGTACTTAATTGGCAAGGTTGGCGAGATACCTTAGCTTGTTTAAATTCATTAAAAACGCTTTCTTATGGTGGATTTATTTCTATCATTGTTTGTGATAATAATTCTAATGACGACTCTTTTTTTCAAATTTTAAATTGGGCAAAGCAACAATACCCTCCCTCAGAAATTGATGTGTTTCCCTCTTCCTTTGAAGCGTATTTTGATAATCCAAAATTCAAAATCCAAAATCCAAAATCTTTTGTTCTTATTCAAACGGGTGCAAATCTTGGCTTTGCTGGCGGTAATAATGTTGGTATCCGTTACGCCTTAGCCTGCCAAAATTATCAATATTTATGGCTACTCAATAATGATACAGTTGTTGAGGTTCATGCTTTATCCGCACTTTTTCACTATGCAGAGGCACATCCCCATATCGCCTTGATGGGGAGTACTGTTGTAGATTATGAGCAACAGGATAGTGTGCAATGTGCAGGAGGATGTCGTTATTTTCCTTTATTGACGATTTTTAAACCTGTGTTAGGTGGACAATCTTTAGAGAAGGTATTGCAATATAAGGGAGATATCTGTATTGATTATATCTATGGCGCGGCTATGTTTTTAAAAGTTGCTACGGTGCAGAAGGTAGGTTTATTAAATGAAGAATATTTTTTGTTTTATGAGGAGCTAGATTATACTGCTAGAATAAAACAACAAGGTTATGAAATAGGGTGGTGTCAAAAGAGCTTGGTGTATCACAAAGGCAGTGCCAGTGTTGGACATGTCCGCGATAATCATCGGGATAAATTGCGCCGAGCCAATTATTATGAGAATTTAAGTACCCTTAAATACACCGCTAATTTTCATCAAGCTTGGCTCCCTTTGGTTATGGTATTAAGGTTTCTTTTAAAGTCACTCGCTTTAATTATCCGAGGGGATTTTTATTTATTTATACCATTATTTAAGGCTTACCGAGATTTTATGTATAAAAAATGATTGCCAAGTCTAATGATTATTGAAATGGTTTTTGTTTAAGCTATTAACCCATTGTTATTTAAAGTTAAATATCAATAAATTAGATTTTTAAAGATTGTTAAGCAAAAAATGTTCCAATATTTTGAAATTTATAATTTTTATTTTCAACTTTTTATAATTTATTGACTTTAAAATTAATATCAATT
>JAUCGK010000222.1 GCA_030378085.1 Candidatus Parabeggiatoa sp. HSG14 | reverse complement strand
ACTTCTATCGTCTGCTTGATGATTTAGAAGATATGTTTCATCTGAAAGCGGATGACAAACGCTTGCAACTGATTTTTGAGCGTGAGCCGTCGGTTTCGCAATATCTTTACACTGATGAAGTCAAAGTACGTCAAGTCTTGATTAATTTGCTCAACAATGCGTTGAAATTCACTGTTGAGGGGGGAATCACGGTACGAGTAAATGCCAAAATAACAGCTCAAGCGGATTTAAACCAGCAACAATCGCTGATTGAATTTGAGATCGAAGACACGGGTCCTGGCATTGCACCTGACGAATTGGATGATCTGTTTAAAGCATTTGTACAAACGTCAACTGGCAAACAATCTCAGGAAGGTACCGGTTTAGGTTTGCCTATTAGTCGCAAATTTGTTCAACTCATGGGTGGTGATGTGGTGGTAACCAGCGAAGTTGGACGAGGGACAACGTTTAAATTTCATATTCAATGTCAATTATCCGAAGCCAGCAATATTAAGAAGCCAGCCCATGAAAAACGAGTGATTGCTTTAGCCCCTGAACAACCGCGTTATCGTATTTTAATTGTCGATGACAAATGGCCCAGTCGGCAACTCCTCATCAAATTACTCAATCCTCTGGGTTTTGAACTCAAGGAAGCGGAAAACGGTCAAGAAGCTGTTGATTTATGGGATGAGTGGCATCCGCATTTGATTTGGATGGACATGCGGATGCCTGTGATGGATGGTTATGAAGCGATTCAACAGATTAAAGGACATACAAAGGGACAAGCCACCGCTATTGTTGCCCTAACCGCCAGTGTGTTAGAAGAAGAACGGGCGGTAGTACTTGATGCCGGTTGTGATGACTTTTTACGCAAACCTTTTAAAGAAGGTGATATTTTTGACCTCATGCACAAGCATATTGGGGTCAACTATGTGTATGAAGACAGCGGCGAAACCGCCGAATCTGAGGGTGATGAAGAAACCCAACTTGAAAATCTCAAACCTGAAATTGCTCAATTGCCCAGTGATTTATCTACCAAATTACAAGAAGCCATAGAAACCGCTGATTTACAAGCCATATTACCTATTATTGAGGTGATTGGTGAAACTAATAAACCATTGGCTAACACCATAGCCAAATTGGTTCATGGTTTTCGTTTTGATATACTGCAAGAAGTTTTTGAAGATTGATAAGGTTGGAGTCCAAAATTTATTTTGGCAGTCTCCCAAACTAAAGTTTGGACTCTTGTGTCTAACTACGGAATATTAAAAAAATGGCAAAAGATAACATTTTGATTGTCGATGATTTACCGGCAAATTTACAGTTTTTAAATTCAATATTGGCTGAGCGGGGTTATCAAGTTCGCCCTGCCATCAATGGACAAGTAGCCTTAAAAATTGCCAAAAAAACCTTGCCTGACCTAATTTTGCTTGATATACAGATGCCTGGCATGAGTGGCTATGAAGTTTGTGAACAATTAAAAGCCAATGATAAAACACGCCAAATTCCAGTGATTTTTATCAGTGCTTTGAGTGAAGTCTTTGATAAGGTGAAAGCGTTTTCTGTCGGTGGTGTAGACTACATCACTAAACCTTTTCAAGCCGAGGAAGTGTTAGCTCGTGTAGAAACCCATTTGAAAATACACCATTTACAACAACAATTAGCTGAACAAAATGAAAGATTTAAAGCAGAAAACGTGCGAATGAAAGCCGAATTAGATGTCTCACGTCAGTTACAAAAAATGCTGTTGCCAACAGAGAAAGAACTGAGTCAAATTGAGGGTTTAGATATAGCGGGTTTTTTGGAGCCAGCAAATGAAGTAGGTGGTGACTATTATGATGTGCTTCAACATGAGGGGCGCGTTCTTTTGGGTATTGGGGATGTCACAGGGCATGGATTGGAAAGTGGTGTTTTAGCGATTATGGTGCAATCCACAGTACGCGCTCTACTCGCTAATAATGAGACTGATCCGGCCAAATTCTTAACTGCACTTAATGAAGTCGTTTACCACAATGTTGCTCGGATGAATAGTGATAAGAATCTGACATTGGCTTTACTGGACTATCAACCCTCTGCTTCTCAAAATGGAGGGATTTTACGTTTAAGCGGGCAGCATGAACAAATGATCGTAGTGCGAAATGGCGAGGTAGAATTAATAGATACCATAGATTTAGGTTTTCCAATTGGTTTAGATGATAACATTACTGATTTCATTGCCGAAGCTCAAGTCTCTCTAAATCAGGGGGATGTGGTAGTGCTTTACACCGATGGAATTACCGAAGCTGAAAATCTAGAGAGAGAGGAATATGGGATAAAACGGCTATGTGAAGTTATCAAACAAAATTGGCAACAAACCGCTGATGAAATCAAACAAGCAGTAATTGATGATGTCAAACAATACATTGACACGCAAAAAGTGTTTGATGATATTGCTTTATTGGTTTTGAAACAACAATAATCGACAATAACTACAAGGATTACATTTTATAAAGGATTTAAACCTTTGATGACTATAATCTAATCTTTTTTTATAAATAATCCTTATAGCTATCCTACCAAAGCTAAAGCTTTGTACTCCAATAATCTGACAATTTAATCCTTTTTAAAATATAACCCTTGTAGTTCTTGTGCATCTAAAAATCAAAATTCATTACCAAAAAATACTCTCCCTTTATTGCAGTGTTTATTCGTATGCGCCATAATGTTCATTCTTTCCAAACTAAAGTTTGGACTCCTTTGTCCAATGACTAAAAATTAAAAAATGACTAAACACAGTATTTTAATCGTTGATGACACTCAAGCTAATTTACGGTTTCTTTTTTCAACACTCATTAAGCAAGGTTATCAAGTTTATTCTGCCATTAATGGAAAGGTAGCTGTAAAAGTGGCTCAAAAAAATTTGCCCAGCTTAATTTTGCTTGATATCATGATGCCTGAAATGGATGGCTATGAAGTTTGTGAACACATGAAAGCTGACGAACAAACACGGAATATCCCGGTTATTTTCGTTAGTGCGTTAAACGAAACTTTTGATAAAGTGAAAGCGTTTTCTGTTGGGGGTGTTGATTATGTGACAAAACCGTTTCAAATGGAAGAAGTATTAGCGCGTGTGGCAACACATTTAGCTTTGCGAGATATGCAAAAAAAACTTGTGGCACAAAATGTTCAATTGCAAGAGGAAATTACTGAACGCAAACAAGCAGAAAATAATTTACAAAAAACACTTGAAAATCTGCGTTCTACACAATCTCAACTCATTCAATCAGAAAAATTAGCCGCACTAGGACAATTAATTGCGGGTATTGCCCATGAAATTAATACGCCATTGGGAGCAATTCGTGCATCCATCGACAATTTATTAGACTCTTTCAATGATGCCATTATGACTTTACCGCAATTGTCACAATCCATTGTTGAAAATGACAAGCACTTAAAACTATTGTTCACACTGTTGAAAAAATCGAAGGCTTCAACAGATTTGACTTCTAAAGAGAAAAGAATACTAAAACGGACACTTCAGCAAAAACTGTCTAACGAAAATATTGCAGAGATATCGACACTAGTTAATATATTGACTTACATGAAAATTAGCGAAGGTTTTGACGAATTATTGCCCTTATTGAAAAATGAACAATCAATATCCATTATCAAAGCAGCTCGTAATTTTGTCTCTATGCGAAAAAACAGCGATAATATTAACTTGGCGGTGGATAAAGCTTCAAAAGTTATTTTTGCACTTAGAAAATTTGCCCATCAAGACGCTTCTGGCGAAAAAACAGAAATAGATATCATTGATAGTATTGAAACGGTTCTAACACTTTATCATAATCAAATAAAACAAGGTGTTGAAGTCGTTAAATACTGTCAATCTTTACCACCTGTGTTATGCTATGCCGATGAAATTCATCAAGTATGGACTAATATTATTCACAACGCACTTCAGGCAATGACATTGAGCGGTACGCTAACCATTGAGGTTATTCACTCAGAAAATCAGATTATTGTGAGTTTTACTGATACCGGTTGTGGCATGTCTTCTGCTATCAAAGAACGTATTTTTGAGCCATTTTTTACGACTAAAAGACGTGGTGAGGGTAGTGGTATTGGCTTGGATATTGTCAAGAGAATCGTAGACAAACATCAAGGTAAAATTGAAATAGAAAGTGAAATTGGCAAAGGCACAACTTTTAGAGTGTTTTTAGATGATATGAGATAAATTTTGTGGAAAAAACCTGACAGGTTTCCAAAACCTGTCAGGTTTGGGCAAGTTTACCCACACTTTTTTGAGAAGATACTAAATTTTCTCGTTTCAACGCTTCGCTTCAGCATTAATTTCTCGCTCCAACGCTCCAGCGTTGGAACGTATATTATGACGCACCAGCGTCACTCTTTTTTATAGAAGGATGCTGGATCGTCCTAAACTGGGTTCTAACGCTCCAGCGTTGGAACCAGAAAAATATTGCCATAGATATAAAAAAACAATGTCAAACAAAGCTATTTTATGTGTTGATGACGAATTCATTATTTTAGAAACGTTGGTTGAACAACTCGAAAAAAAATTGGGCAATAAATATATTTATGAAACTGCCGAAACTGCTGAAGAAGGACTTGAGGTTCTCGAAGAACTCATTAATGATAATGTTGATATACTTATTATTGTTTCTGATTGGCTAATGCCTGGCATGAAAGGTGACGAATTTTTAACCAAAGTTTACCAGCAATTTCCAGATATCGTGACAGTTATGCTGACTGGACAGGCGGATGAGGAATCGATTGTTCATGCTAAAAATTCTGCCAATCTTCATGCTTGTTTATTCAAACCTTGGTCAGAAGAAGAACTGATACGAACCATTAAAAGCGGATTAGAAAAATTATGAAATTCCCTGTTATTTTATGTATTGATGATGAGAATGTTGTTTTAGAGGCGTTGATGGAACAACTGCAGCAAAAACTGGGTAATGTTTATGATATTGAAACTGCCGAAAATGGTGAAGAAGCCCTTGAATTACTTGATGAATTAAACAATGAAAATGTGGAAGTTCCCATCGCTATTGTAGATTATTTGATGCCAGGGATGCCGGGTGACGAAGTAATGAAGCAAATCCATCTAAAATCTCCTGATACTTTGACCATCTTATTATCGGGTCATGCTGGCAATGAGGAAATGGCACGTACTATTAATAGAGGGAATCTATATCGGTATATTGCTAAACCTTGGAATAAGGAACAGTTATTCCTAATCATCAATGAAGCAATCAAAATTTTTAGCCAGGAAAAACTGATTCAAGCGCACCAAAAGGAAATAGAAGCACTCAATGTTTCATTGGAACAAAAGGTTGCAGAGCGGACCAATGAATTGGAAAACCGAAATAAGCGGCTTCACCATGAAATTACTGAACGTCAATTAATAGAGAAGGAACTGCGCCAAGCAAAAGAGGCGGCAGAAGCAGCGAATCATGCTAAAAGTACATTTTTGGCAACAATGAGCCATGAATTACGCACCCCACTCAATGGTATTTTAGGCTATGCTCAAATTTTAAAATTTGATAAAACGCTTACGCTAGAACAACATGAAAGCATTGATGTTATTGAAAGAAGTGGTGATCACTTATTAACATTGCTTAATGACATCCTTGATCTTGCAAAAATAGAAGCGGGTAAAATCGAATTGGATAAAGACGACTTTTACTTAACAGAATTTATTGAAACCATTATTGAAATGGTACGTATTCGTGCTAAATTTAAAAATATTTTTTTTCATTATCAACCGTTTAATTTCTCTAAAAATGCACCTGAAACAATATTGCCAATAATGGTGAGTGGTGATGAAAAACGTTTACGCCAGATACTCATTAATTTGTTGGGTAATGCGATTAAATTTACTGATACGGGAGGCATCACCCTAAAAGTAGGTCCTATTGACGATCTGTTTCGTTTTCAGATAGAAGATACAGGCGTTGGCATTGCGGCTGATCAAGTAGAAGTAATTTTTAAACAGTTTCAACAAGTGGGAGACAAAAATCGCCAAACGCAAGGAACTGGCTTAGGGTTAGCTATTAGTCATCGTTTAGTTGAGACGATGGGTGGGCAATTAAATGTCACGAGTCAATTAGGAAAGGGAAGCGTATTCTGGTTCGATTTATCCTTACCCATTAGTGAGCATTTTATTGACCAAATGAAATCAACAGAAAGACGCAAAGTGATTGGTATTCATGGCAAAAAGCCAACTATTTTAATTGTCGATGATCAACTTAGTAATCGAAGTGTTTTAGTTCATTTACTGGTATCTTTAGGTTTTAACATCATTGAAGCCAATGATGGACAAGAAGCTTTATCTAAAGCCATTAAATCAAAACCTGACGCAATTATCACCGATTTATTTATGCCAAAAGTAAACGGTTTTGAATTAATACAACAAATTCGACAGTCTTCTGAATTAAAAGAAAAAGTTGTGATAGTTACTTCGGCCAGTATTTTTGAGGCAGATTATCGTAAAAGTTTGGCAGCGGGTAGCAATGATTTTCTAACTAAACCTATCAAGGCAGAATTACTTTTTGAAAAATTACAGCAACATTTAGCGATAGAATGGATTTATGAAGAAACGCAACTCAAAGTAAATCAGGAACCCCTTGTGTCACCCTCCTCAGATACCCTTACGATACTGTTTGAACTGGCTCTAGGTGGTAATATAACAGCTCTAGAGGAACAAGCCAATCAACTCATGCAAGCCGATGAAAAGCTTATGCCTTTTGCAATTAAGTTGCGTGATTTAACTCGAAGTTTTAAAACTGAAAAAATACGCAAATGGCTAGAATCTTATTTGGAATCATAAATACTGCACTTAATGAAGTCGTTTATCATAATATTGTTCAGATGAATAGTGATAAAAATTTGACATTGGCTTTACTGAACTATCAACCTTCTGTTTCTTCTCAAAACGAGGGGATTCTGCATTTAAGTGGGCAGCATGAAGAAATGATCGTGGTGCGAAATGGTGAAGTAGAATTAATAGACACTATAGATTTAGGTTTTCCAATTGGTTTAGATGATAACATTACTGGTTTCATTGCCGAAGCTAAAATCTCCCTAAAATATGGGGGATGTTGTAGTACTTTATACTGATGGGATTACCGAAGCCTTCAATTCTGAATAAGGAAGAATATGAAATAAAGCGGTTATGTGAAATTGTTAAACAAAATTGGCAACAAACCGCTGATGAAATCAAACAAGCAGTGATTGATGATGTCAAACAATATTGGGACACAAAAAGTGTTTGATGATATTGCTTTATTAGTTTTAAAACAAAAATAACCATAGGCTTATCAAGTTGGGCAGTCAATCCAATCAGAAGAATTCTTTAGTTTATTCTCCCCAAGCGGGTAATAATGTATGTGTAATTTCCAAATGATCCAGGATGCGTGCTACGAGAAAATCCACAATATCACTTATATTACGTGGACAATGATAAAAGCCTGGACTTGCTGGCAATATCAATGCACCTAGTTTTGCCAAACGCAACATATTCTCTAAATGAATGACAGACAGAGGCGTTTCTCTGTGTACTAGAATTAATTGACGTTTTTCTTTTAATACTACATCGGCAGCTCTTTCAATTAACTTTTGGCTTAAACCACTGGCAATTGCTGCCAATGTACCGCTACTACAGGGGCATATAACCATTGCGCGTGGAGCAGCACTACCGCTGGCTATGGGAGCTGTCCATTGTTCTCGTCCAAAGACTTGTAATTGTCCTTGTTCCGCATGGTAACGCTTGCTTAAAATAGCTTGTATTTTTAAAGGGTTTGAAGGTAGTTTTAAGTCTGTTTCTGTACTAATAACTATTTGTGCGGGTGCTGATACTAAAAAATAGACAGTTTGTTTCGCCATAATCAATTGTTCCAGCAAACGCAAGCCATAGGCTGCTCCTGATGCTCCTGTCATGGCTAAAGTAATTATTGAGGGACTTTTATTGTTATTTGTCATAATTATTTTTCCTTAGAGTAAAGTTATGTTAAAATACATTGTTTTTAGCAAATTACCAAAAGCACTGAAATCATTTTGTTTTGAGTAACCATATTTTATTTAAGTTAATGATTTTTTAATAATGAGTAATGATATATAACTATGTTGTTTTTACATAATTTAATCACCACATAAAATCCCAAAGAACCGACTAAAAAACATGAAAAAATACAAAGAAATTCAGACAGAAAACCTAGAAAGATTTAAACGAATGAGAGAATTTTCAAAAGAAAATTTCCAACATTTATGTCGTAAAATCAATGTTTATTTTAAAGACGAAAAAAATGCAATCTTAATAAATTTTAATAGCCATAAGATTTATTCTTGTTTTATTTAAGAAACAACAGCTATCAGCTATAGTAAATACTTTTATTTCGCAATTCTATAAAGTATAAAAAACTGATTGTAACAGATTTTGGGGACACCCCCCTAACCCCCCGTACACGGGTGGAACCAAACATCATTCGACACTTTGCTTTAATTTTTCTATTTTGGGACTTCCCCCTGTGTACGGGGGGTTAGGGGGGTGTCCTCAATTTTGCACTCCTGTTTGGAATCTATCTGCGTAACATCAGTTCTTAAATAAATGTCAGCCAT
>JAUCGK010000221.1 GCA_030378085.1 Candidatus Parabeggiatoa sp. HSG14 | reverse complement strand
AATCCCTGTAGTTAAAGGTTTTTAATCCTTTCTAAAATATAATCCCTGTAGTTCTTGTCATTGAGTACAACGAATTACGTGGATAAACGAATAAAAAAACATCAACATTTTATAAATTTTTATGTTACGCTGTATGATTGGGAAAACAAATTGAGGTCAATATTCGTTTATCTGCCCGTAATTCGTTGTACTTATTCTTAACCAAAGGAGCCTTATGAAAACACACAACATGAGTAAAATTGCTAAACAGTGGCTATTGCTTGCCACCCTGATAATACCCATCACCAGCTTTGCCGACTCCCCTAAAATCACGATTGATGTCGTCTCCAAAGATGAGTTTGTCCTTTTCTTGCTGAAAAATTACGAAAACCGAGGTTTTCACTGTTCAGAGATTCGAGTGCAAGCAAAGGTGGTAGACAAAGATGGACGAGTGGCACGGCGTAGCATTATTGCGTTAGGCGTGATATTGCCCGCTAACTCCCTAGAAATCCGTTTAGAAGCCGGTAAAGAAGTAATTGCCGCGCTAAGAAACGAGATGAATCAACCGCGTATTGTGGATGTTAGTGATCCCAAATACAGTTGTGAACCTAAAATCGTCTATGTCACTGCCGACAAAAAAGTTTTCCGTGACCGTTTAAAAGACGGGAGCTTAGGCCCTGAAATGGCTCGGATTCCTGCAGGGCGGTTTCGGATGGGAGATATTCAAGGCGGTGGTGATAGTGATGAAAAACCTGTGCATTGGGTATCAGTCGATAAGTTTGCTATGGGAAAGTATGAAGTGACTTTTGCTGAATATGATGAATTTGCTGAAGCAACAGGTAGAAAAAAGACAAGTGATAACGGTTGGGGACGTGGTAATCGTCCAGTAATGAACGTATCTTGGTACGATGCAGTAGCTTATGCTGAATGGTTAAGCCAACAAACAGGACAACAATATCGCTTACCGACTGAAGCAGAATGGGAGTATGCTGCTCGTGCGGGTACAGAAACTAAGTATTGGTGGGGAAATGATATTGGTAAAAATAGAGCTAATTGCGATGGTTGTGGTAGTCAGTGGTATGATAAACAAACCGCGCCTGTTGGTTCTTTTCAACAGAATCCTTTTGGTTTATATGACACAGCAGGAAACGTATGGGAGTGGACTTGTTCTGAATATGAAGGCAAGTATAAGGGTAAAGAAAATCAATGTTTAAGCAAAAATTATGCCAAAAATTCCCGTTTGTCTGCGTGTGGCGGCTCATTGAGCGGCGATGCGTGGTGGGTGCGCTCGGCTAACCGCGACGACGGGGGGCCGAATTCCCGCAACGTCCACCTGGGCTTCCGGCTGGCCAGGCCGTAACCATTTATTATTTATACATTTTACCATTTTTTTGGTTCCCACTCGCCAGCGTCCTGTTTTATTCCTTACCATCTAATCTCGTAAGTACAACGGATTTAACGAAATAAACGGATTAATTCAGTGAATTTTCTAAATACCTTGACACAAGCCACAAATATAGTAGAGACACAGGCCGTGTGTCTCTACTTTATTAATACCACAACATTAATCCGTTTATTTCGTTAAATCCGTTGTACTTAATTGTGACAGTCTTATCCTTTATTATAAATAATCCTTGTAGTTATATTAAATTCGCAACGCTGGCGTGTTGAAACGAGGAAGAATATAAATGGAAACGAAAACAACGATGAACAAACTTTTTAACAATCCTTACCTAATGGTTTTATTTGCTGGCTTGATGTTTTTTTCTGCATCAAGTGTGGCTTTAAACTGCAATGCACCACAAGCACCCTCTGGCGCATGTATTGAATGTACCGTCAAATTCGACAATCCCGCCCAGTTATTAGCAGCCCCGCCACTTTATTGGGATGTTTGCAAAGGCGAGAAGGCGAAAACGAAAATTGTCTATTTTTTGCCGACTCGTATTGTTCCCCTCATCAAACGAGGCAAACCCGCCCAACGACTCAGAACTTTAAAGAATGGTGATTTGAAATTGGTGGCTACGCTCAACTATCATCCTTGGGGCAAAGATTCTGAACTAAACCAATCTCCCTTGGTAAACGCTTTAAAGGCTCGCTATCCCAATTTGAGAACCAAGCCGATTATCCCTTGGCAACATGAATCCAAGTTTTTTGGCAAAATCAACGACTGGATAAAAAAGGTTAAAATTTGGAATCCGCCTTCTGGTATTGGGATATTCAACAAACTGACTTTAACGATTGTTTTTGATAAACAATTTGCCAAGCAAGTCAAAGCCGCTTTATCCAGAGATTTGGGATTATTAGGAAAAGTGACTTTTATCTATCAAGGCTATAGCCAAAATGGTACAGAATACGATACAATCAAACATCCAATCGCTCTCCATTTGGGGAGTTTTACCTTGAAATAATGTTCGCCTTGAAATAAATTTCAAGGCTAAAAGCTCAAGTACCCTAAAGGGCACTAAGGAACGTGTACGAAATAACTTCCCGTTTTATCGTTCCCAAGTTTTACTTGGGAACGCACTGCCAAGAAGCTTCGCTTCGCTAAGGAATTTAAGCCTTAATTTAACAGGCATCCTTCAAAAACGATTGACAGTTGTTTCGTTCATTGCGTGAAACGGATTTCCCGAAACTGATTGTTAAATGTGGGTTTCGGGAAATCCACTGCGTTCCATTCCCGAAACAACTGTTCACTACTTTTGAAGCGAAGCTTCTTATGCAGTGCGTTCCCAAGTAAAACTTGGGAACGATAATAAAATGGAGTCCAAACCTTTAGGTTTGGCAAGCTGTCCAAATAAACTAAGGAAAACCAAAAATGAGTCCTAAAATTTTATTTACCCTAACCATTGCGTTTTGGTGTTTTTTTAATATGTCTTCTGTATTGGCATTGCCCAATATGGATAAAACGGTGGGGGTTTCTACTTTTTCAGATTATACCTCCTACATTTTGCGAGATGATGAAGATGAGAATGTTTTTTATCTCCCGTTTACTCGCATCGCGCTTGCCAGTGTTGAGGGTGATTCTAAGTCGCCTGATTTTTCGTTTGTTTATATGCCAGAGGGTTTGATTATCCAATTGGGCGTTGAAGTGACGGTGGATAAGGCGCGTTTACGTCCTTTGATGACAGAGATTAAAGCCAAAAATCCTGCGGCAAAGTTTCGTTATTTGCCGGTGCAAACCGGGCGATTTATGCCCACCCTTCGTAACAACATGGGTATTGATACTTATGTGAAAAGCCAAACCGATTTTAACATTGCCCATAATAACCCCAGAGAAAAACGGGCGTTGAGTTTCCTTTTTACTGAATCTATGGCGAATTTAATCGTGCTTTCGATTAAAAATGGCGGGGGTTTTGCCATCAATTATGAATATCAATTCAAAGCGGCAGTCACAAAATCTTCCGCACGGGTTAAAATTCATTGGGAGGCAGTTAATCAAGTTGTTGAAACGCAGAGCCAGGCTGGGACATTATCGTTAGCGGGGATTAATGAATTGGTTCGACAGATGCAAACCAACCGTACTATCTCCATTCAATTAGTGGGTGACAGCAATCATTTAGGCACGATACTAAAACGAATCACCACATTGATTAGGGACAGTTGTTTTCAGCCGGTTTCTTCAACGGGTATTAATCCGATGCCCGCCGGATTTGCCATACGTCAAAAAGGCTGTGAAAACAAAACCGAAGAATTTTTCTACCAAACAACGCCCATTGAGGAATTTACCGGTTTAGCCGGATTTCAACTCCCTGGGATGTGTTTTACCCATCCTAAACATTTTCGTTTTATGGACAAAGATGGGCAATTTGTGACAGGATGTCCTAACAGCGTTTATGGAAAAAGTAGGGAGGGGCTTAGTGTTTTAACCAAAAAGCCAACGCTCAAAAATCCGGAAATACCTAATCCGATTATTCCATAAGATGTATAGCTTTTCAGATAAATATTTTGGCTTTAAGACCTGACAGGTTTTGGAAACCTGTCAGGTCTGAGAACTTTTATTTTTCTGAAAAGCTATAGTTGAGTAAACTTTCTTTGAAAAAGGATATCTAAAACAATGCATGAAACCAAGATATGGCCCATCGAAGAGATGGTACACGAGGATGAATTTACGGATCGAGTAGAACTGTTGAGAGAATTAGAGCAATGGGTCAAGGCGATTTCCCGTATGGGTTCATGGAGTACGGCCCTCATGGCACCTCGGCGGATAGGAAAGACAGTGTTGTTGGATCGGCTCGTGAATACCGTCTTTTTTAAGCCTGAGTATCAAGTGGCCCCATTTTATTTCAAAATGACGCGAGAACAAAGAACCTTAAAAAAGTTTCTTAAGGAATATGCCACCACCTTTTTCAGACAGTATCTGGCCTATTGTGAACAAGACCCTGACTTGTTTAGAAATAAAAATCTGGAGCTTTCTGAATTGTTAACCTATAAAACCAACCATAAAGCGGCTCTTCTGGCACAAGAACATATTCAAGCATTTCTTAAACGCTATAATCGCTTTGGTGATGAAGATGCTTTAATTCATTGGGATGCCTTTATCTGTGAGCCTGAACAGCTAGCTTCCTATACCGACATCCGAGTGGCCGTGATTATTGATGAATTTCAAGATATGAAATTCTATGTCTATGACATGCCGCCAGAACTTTTTTTAAAGCTGGATTCTCAAGAACGCTTGAATGGACAAGGTGCCATCAATCTCACAGCCACTTATGATAGGCAAGCTCAGAGCCGTAAGGCTCCCATGCTGGTATCCGGCTCGGCGGTGACTCTTATTTTCAAAACCGTCATGGGTGGACCACTTGGTGGACGATTTGACTTTATGTATATGAAACCCATGTCCATTCCAGATGGGGCAGCACTCTTACTCAATACCCTGAAATATTATGCCCCTGATAAGGTGACAACACCAGAACTGGCTTTCTATGCAAGTACTCAAGTGGGAGGACATCCTTATTATTTATATTGTCTGGCAACCTCTAAGTGTGAAGGCAAAAGCTTTAAGGATGAGAAAGCCATTGATCGGATTATCCGTTATGAGATTGAAAACGGTAAAATTTTCGGTTTCTGGCAGACGCATTTTGATTTAAACCGAAAATATATTAATGCTGATGATGATGAGCAGTTAGGTAAGAAGATCATCTATTATTTCACCCAATATAATAATCAACCGGTGGATATTAAAGCCATTGCCCAAAAGCTCAAGGTTCCCAAACAAGCCGTTGAGCAAAAGATTGAAAAACTGTACATGGCCGATTTGGTCTATCGGACGGCGGCCAGATATTATACCTTTAATGATATCTGCCTGATGCGCTTTATTAAGTTTGTGTATGAACAAGACTTGGAAGCGGTTGACCAAATTGATTTGAGCCAACAGGGATTAATGAATACCCTGAAAGGTAAATTTTTAGAGATGGTCGTTGAAGTGACCATGATGAAATTTAACCATGAGCTGATGCCAGGTGCTTGGTTTGGTCGGACGGATCAAGTTGAGGTACCCTTATTCCAATTTGTGAAAACCACCACCGTCAAAGGTTCCAAAACAAAGGCTTATCAGATTGATGTGTTCGGCAAAGAAGAAAAGCGTGAGAAAGTTTGGCTTTGTGAGTGCAAATATACCAAAGCACCGATGGACGTGACGCAAGTCCAAAAGCTTGAAAGTGCCGCACAGGTTTTAATTAAAACGCATGAAGAAGAAGGTACCGAAGTGCCTGAAATACATCTGTGGCTGGTTTCGGCGGGTGGTTTTAAAGGCAATGTGCTAACTTATATCAAGGATCGGGCTGATATTTACTATTCCGATTATGACGGAATTAACAACCTCTTTAAGGCTTATGGCAGTAATTATTCCATTCCTCAATTTGCCGTGAATGAGGCATAAGCGAAACCGAGGTGTTTTTGACGGTTGTTTCGTTCATTGCGCGAAGCGGATTTCCCGAAATATTCATCAATTGGCTAAAGTATTAAGAAACAAGAGGTAAATATAAATCATGAAGAAAACTAATTGGGTAAAATGGGCAAAACTGTGGTTATTGGTTGTTGTGTTGACAATGCCACCAATGGGAATGGCTGAACCGCCTGATATTACGGTTGATGTGGTGTCTAAAGGGGCATTTGTGATTTTCTTTCTTAAGAATTACGAGGACAGCGATTTTAAATGTGCCTCTATTCGCGTTGAAGCAACCGTGAAGGATGAAGATGAACGGGTGGCGTTGCGTACCATCATGGCGCGGAATATATCACTGCCAGCCGGTTCCTTGGAAATTAAGGTAGAAGCGGGTAAAGACATTATTGGGGCATTGAGGAATGAAATGAATCAACCCCGTATTATGGCATTACGCAAGCTCACTTACCGTTGTGAACCTAAAGTTTTTCGTGACCGTTTAAAAGACGGAAGCTCAGGCCCTGAAATGGTTCGGATTCCAGCTGGGCGATTTCGGATGGGGGATATTCAAGGCGGTGGTGATAGTAATGAAAAACCTGTGCATTGGGTGTCAGTCGATAAATTTGCAATGGGACGCTATGAGGTGACTTTTGCTGAATATGATAAATTTGCCGAAGCAACAGGTAGAGAAAAACCAAATGATAGAGGTCGGGGACGCGGTAATCGTCCAGTCATTTACGTGGATTGGTACGATGCAGTAGCTTACACAGAATGGTTAAGCCAACAAACCGGACAACAATATCGTTTACCGACTGAGGCAGAATGGGAGTATGCTGCTCGTGCGGGTACAGAAACAAAGTATTGGTGGGGCAATGATATTGGTAAAAATCGGGCTAATTGTTATAACAACTATTGTGGTGATAACTTTAAATACACATCGCCAGTAGGTTCATATAAACCAAATTCATTTGGTTTATATGATACAGCAGGAAATGTGGGGGAGTGGACTTGTTCTGAATATGAGGGCAAGTATAAGGGTAAAGAGAAGCGGTGTTTATGCAATAATCATGCCAAAAATTCTGTTCTGTCCGTCCGTGGCGGCGCGTGGCACAACAGCGCGGGGAGGGTGCGCTCGGCGGACCGCTTCGGGGACGGGCCGACGAACCGCTTCGACAACTTGGGCTTCCGGGTTGCCAGGCTGTAACCCTTTATTATTTATCACTTTTACAATTTTATTTTTTTGTTTTTTTTGTTTTTTTTTGGGGTTGTAGGGGCAGCGCCCCTGCTTGATTTTTTTTGGCTTTTTTGACAAAAACTACAGGGATTATATTTTAGAAAGGATTTTAAACCAGAACTACAAGGATTGTATATAATAAAGGATTTTTACCGAAGCACTCCCAAAACTAAAGTGTTGGATTTTAATAACTCACTACTGTAATCCTTTCTAAAATATAATCCTTGTAGTTCTTGTCGTTGTACTTATGACTCAATAATCAAGTTTTTCTACTTCTCTTATATAACTACAAGGATTGTTTATAATAAAGGATTACATCAGAATCTCAATAAGATTCGTTATGTTATTATTGTAAACTTTTTGAAAAGGTTTCGCATTATTTTGATTTGTGCGGGTTGTAGAGACACACGGCTGTGTGTCTCTACTTTCAAATTGTGACAGTCTTATCCTTTATTATAAATAATCCTTGTAGTTATATAGCAAAGGTGGAAAAACGTGATTATCAAGTATGAGAGACTGATTAGGTGTTAAGATTATATTTTAGAAAGGATTTTAAAGCAAAACTACGTAGTTAAAGGTTTTTAGTCTTTTCTCATATACAATCCCTGTAGTTGACAGCACGGATAACGCCCAAAAAAGTTATCCACAAGCCATCAAAACCAGCGATAAAGAAATTATTGCGTTAAATCAAATGCCAATTTCAAGCAAAAAGGGTATTATAACGCCGGTAAATCTGACAACATTGACATTATTAAGCAAATGATTGAAATAAGTGAAATGTATCGCGGCAATGAAGAAATTTTTCTTCAACAAGGCATCCAACAAGGATTTCAACAGGGCGAAGAGATAACTTCTCTCAAGTGGTTTTTGCGTGGACAGCTAGGATTTTCAGCTCTCATCGAAGAGTTGGGAGAACAAAAAGCAAACTTTGTTCAGCAAAACGCTGAAAATTTTAGAAGTGCCATGGAAAATGGAACGCCGTTGGTTTCAATATTGGAACAGTTGGATGAAATCGAAAATAAAGAGCCTGTTGCTTTGGCTCAATCTTGAATTGACTTAAAAATTAAAAAAAACGGTATTCTCTATTTTAGGGAATGTCGTTTTTTTTTGCCTTTAACTCTTTGACAAAAACTACAGGGATTATATTTTAGAAAGGATTTTAAACCAGAACGGAAAGCGATTGTATATAATAAAGGATTTACAGCAAAGCACTCCCAAAACTAAGGAATATGCACGAAATAAAATCGACAACTAAACCTGACAGGTTTTCAAAACCTGTCAGGTTTGACTCAATAATTGGGTAAATTATTTCATGCACGTTCCTAAAGTATTGGATTTCAATAACCCGCTACTGTAAAATCCTTTATTATATACAATCCCTGTAGTTAAAGGTTTTTAATCCTTTATTATATACAATCCCCTTGCCCTTCTACAAAAATGGCCACTTTTTTCATCTTATCCTTCTTTTAAGTAGTAATTCGAGGAAAAAAAATCAAAGTTGCCTAATCCAGTAAATTGAAAACTA
>JAUCGK010000220.1 GCA_030378085.1 Candidatus Parabeggiatoa sp. HSG14 | reverse complement strand
TAGCACGGGAAAACTTGAACTTCGAGTATTAAGCTAAGTTATTATAAAAATTATTCTGATTGTAACAGATTTTAGGGACACCCCCCCCTAACCCCCCGTACACGGGTGGAACCAAACATCATTCGACACTTTGCTTTTTCTATTTTGGGACTTCCCCCTGTGTACGGGGAGTTAGGGGGGTAAATTGGAGTCCAAACCTTCAGGTTTGGCTGATTCAAATTAAAATCAAAGACTTCCAAACCTAAAGGTTTCGAGGTTTAAGTTTTTGCGCGCAAAAACTTACAACCTCGAAAGGACTCCAAGGCTTAAGTTAATAGCATTGACGCTGGAGCGTTGGAACGAGAGGCTGAGTAGTTACAAATTATTTAAAATTAATACTTCATTACTAATAATATCTTCGTCAATGTCAAAAATTATGTGGCAACAGTTGTTTCGGAAAATTGTCCCTTATTCCCAAAATAACAATTTTTGATATGGGCAAAGATTATAGTTTAAGAGGAATAATATTATGAAAATGTTTAACACAACAGCATTAATGTTGGTTATTAGCCTGTCATTATCGGGTGTTCCAGTGATGGCGGAAGATAACCAAGGTTCCCAAAATGACCAAACCGAAACCAAAACCCAAGGTGCTTTTTGGGGTGCATTAATAGGTGGCATACTGGGTGCTATTCTTGGTAATGATGCTGAAAGTAAAGCAAAAGGTGCGGCGATTGGTGCTATGCTTGGTGGTGGTGCTGGCTTTTTACTAAGCAGTAAAGTTGCAGAGCGCAAACAACAATATGCCACACGAGAAGAAGCAATTGCGGGAGAAACGATGCGTCTTGAATCACTTGCTCAAGAAATACGTATCACCAACCAACAATTGAAGCAAGATATCCAAAAGTACGAGCAACAAATCGTCAAACTCCAACAAGATATAGACAAAGGCAGAGCAACAGGTTATGCCAATTTGCAACGCTACAAAAAACGCCTACAACAACGTAAAATCAGTGCTGAAGAATCTTTGGCAAAATTGGTAGAAGAATTAGACATGTCACAACAGTTATATAAAGAATATCAACGGGGAAACCGCTCAATTGAATTGGATATCTGGCAAATTAAAATTGACAAGCTGGAACAGGAAAAGTATCAATTGCAAGCGAGTATCGAAGATTTGACTTCAATGAACTCTCGTTTGTAGAGGAGAAGAGGCAATGCGTTGGATTCAATATAGCATGGGATTTAGCTTGGTTGTTGCATTATTTCTGGGTGGTTGTTTCACAACAGATAATCCGAGCGAGGGTGGTTTGTTGGGTGGACTTTATGGGATTGTAACAGGTGCTTATGATGAACGAATTAAAGAACAAAAAGCGCGTTTAGAATCCGCTCGACAAACTCAAAAACAAGCACAACAGGAACAGCAACAACTCATTGCCAAGAAAGCTGAAAAAAAATTTCAAAAAAAAGAACTTGAAGCGGAAATAAATCGCATTGAAAAAAACACGCAATAATAATTTATATTTTCTATAAGGAGTGACGCTGGAGCGTCACAGTATGCATTCCAACGCTGGAGCGTTGGAACGAGGAAAATCATTTCTTTTTTCACTCTCCTGCACTGGTTTCTTTCTGTTGAGCAATATCTGTCTCTTGAACGGTAAGTAACTATTTATTAACAGAGTATATTATTAATGGGTATCCAAACTAAATTGTTGCTTTTTATTGGTGTTATTTTATTGTTGATTTTTACAGGTATTGCAGCCGTCAATTACCAAACCACAAAACAAGAGGTGGAGGACAATTTACGGGAACAAGCAGAAAAAGTGAGAAGTTTGTTGATGGCTTATCGGGATGTTCAGCAAAAAGTTTTTTTGAATTATGAAGTTCCTTTAACCGATATCACGCTTCATTTTTTTCCTGCTTATGCTATCAGCAAAATTTCTGAAGAATATCCCAATTGGGATAAGTCAGGATTTAGTTTTAAGGTAGTCCTGCACATAGTAGTGGTCAATTTATTAAAATGTTGATTTTATTACAATTTAAAATAATCACCACTACATATTGCAGGACTACCGCAAATAATGAAACCAATCCTGTCAAATTTTTAACAGCACTCAACGAGACTGTTTATAATAATGTGCAACGGATGAATAGTGATAAGAATTTGACTTTTGCTTTATTAGAATATCAAAAGGGCAACTTATCCTTGACAGGACAACACGAAGAGATATTGTTTGTGCGTAAGGGAGGGAGTGTAGAACGAATTGATACACTTGATTTAGGTTTTCCAATTGGATGGGTGGACGACATTTCTGATTGTGTGGTACAAAAAAAAATACATTTAGATTCTGGGGATGGAATTGTATTATATACAGATGGTGTTACTGAAGCACTTAATTCAGATAAGGTAGAATATAGTCTTGAACGGTTGTGTGAAGTCATTAGTCATTATTGGCATTTATCCGCAAAAGAAATACAACAAGCCGTTATTGCCGATATGCGACAATACATTAGACTGCAAAAAGTATATGATGATATTACATTGTTAGTATTGAAGCAAAAATAATGAGGTGGGAGTTAAATATTGGGAGTTTTAAGTATAAAAAGTTGAATTGCTTTAAATTTTAAAAAAGAAAACTGTAAGCATAATTCGTGCCAAAAATATTTACAGCAAAATTTTTATTACTGAAAATTCGACAATATTATATTAAAAATCAAGTTATTACCAGAAACTTGGAATTACTTAAAAATATTTTTTAGTTTTTAGTATTAACTATTAAGAGGAGCTAGATTTATGAATAGCCGTATGAAATCACTATGTAAAACGGTATTAATGGGTACTTTATTTGCGACAGTCTCTAGTCAAGCAGTAGAACCGCTCGTTGAATTTAATGGGGATGTGACATTGACTAGCGATTTAGTGTTTCGAGGGCTTTCATATACGAATGAAGAACCTTCCGTTTATGGTGGGCTTGAGATTGAACACAAAACAGGCATACATGTAAAAGCTTGGGGGGGAAATGTCAATTTGTTAGAAGGTGATACGGTGAATCCTGAAGATCGTGGCAATCTCGTGTTTGTTGTGGATGCGGGTTATAGAGGCGATGTAGGAGATGATTTTAGTTACGATCTTCAAATCTCTCAATATATGCTTCCAGGGGCAGATGATAGCTTAAATTACGATTTTACAGAACTTCTTGCTACTGGCACTTACAGTATTCAAGATACTGACCTCACTTTAACATACCATTTTTCTCCTGACTTTTTTTTAAAGTCGGGTCAAGCACATCACTTCCAAGGAAATATTACTCATACTTTTGCCAATGATTTTAGCATTGGTGGGAGTCTAGGTGCACAAACCATTGAGGATAATGAAACGTTCGGATTTAGGGACTACACCTATTATAGTTTCTCGGTATCTGCACCTCTTGGTGATGTGACAGCAGGCATTAACTACTCTGATACCGACTTAAAAAATGCCAGTACTGCCGATAAGCGCGTGTATTTCACACTCAGCAAAACTTTTTAGGGTGCATTGCATAATTCCTATCTTCTCAAAAAGTAGAGACGCACGGCCGTGCGTCTCTACATATAGCCATTTTTCATGATAAATCATCACAGGAAAATTTACAGCAAGAATTATTTTATACACATTCCTTAATAGCATTGACGTAGAATACTCAAAGTTATACACAAGTTTTCAATGAAGTATGGCAGAATACAACAAATAAAGTAACTACTCAGTCTCATGATGAGTGTTAATGCTTTTTTATAAGGAGTGACGCTGGAGCGTCACGAAATGCGTTCCAACGCTGGAGCGTTGGAACAAGAGGCTGAGTAGTTACCAAATATATTTTACCCAAATTGCCATCGTCTTGCTCCCCAACTTGTGCGCCATGTAATCCACAGTTTATGTAAAGGCGTTAGATGAATGCGGTGTTTAAATAATTGATAACCGTCATTTTCTATTTCTTGTAATGTTGCTAGTGCTAATTGGGCACGAATCAAACCATTACGTTGATTAAAACGATCTTCTTTGGCTAAATATTTGAAAGCCTCTTGATAATAGGCGCGAATACGGGTGGTTTGATAAGCAAGTAAAACTTGTACAGCCTCAGTTAATTGAACATCAAGCAAGCTTTGTTCATTGACACCAAATCGTTCTAATTCGTCTTGAGGAAAATAAATTCGTCCTTGAAGAATATCGCGATGCAACTCGCGTAATATAAAGGTCAGTTGTAAAGCAATTCCTAATTGTTCTGCATATTTGAGAGTGCTATCATTTTGATAGCCCAAAACTTGTGTACACAACAAACTCAACACACTGCCTGTACGTTTGCAATGTTTTTCTAAATCACCAAATGTTGCATAACGAGTCACATTTAAGTCTAGCAATAATCCTTCTATAAGTTCTTGAAAATAATGTTCTTCCAAGTGATGGTGGCGAATAGATTCGCGTAAAGCTTGACAAACAGGGTGATGTGGTGTTCCTTTAAAAGTTTGGGTTATTTCGTCTTGCCACCATTGAAATTTAGCCTGTGCTACGCTGATATCATGACATTGATACCGTATCTCACTGACTTCACTATAAAAAACATTTAAAGCGGTAAGTGTCTTGCGCTGTGTTGTCGGTAAAAAACGTAAACTGTAATACAGGCTAGAGTCCTCACTGACTTTTTTTTGGTAATATTGTTGAGGTGTCATGAGTCAAGTGTAATAACAGATTGATTATAATGCGAATTTATAAAAAAAATAAAAAAGATGAATCGTCGTAACACAAGTCTAAAAATTTCTATTCACCATTTGTCTGTAAGCCATGATAGTAAATCAAGCGGTTTTTGAAGTATTCCTGTCGCTCCCCACTGAGTGGGCGTTTCTTGAGCCTCTATGTAACCATATAAAGCGATTAAAGTACGCATCCCAGCGCGTTGTCCCGCCTCAATGTCACGCAATGCATCGCCAACATAAATAGACTGTTCTGGTGTACTTTGTGCCAGTTGGCAAGCATATAGCAACTGAGCAGGATCAGGTTTACGCTGTGGCAATGTATCACCACTGATGTTACACACACTGCGGTTTGTCAAATTTAATTTTTGTAACAACGGCTCTGTTAACCATGCAGGTTTGTTTGTCACTACACCCCATTGCATTCCCTTTTTTTCTAAAGTTTCTAGCACCTCTCCCATGCCTGAAAACAAGCGTGTTTGATCGGCAAGGTGGGTTGAATAAATCGTCAAAAAACGTTCTTGTAAAGGTTTAATAGCAGGATCATCATCACTTAAATTAAAGCTTTTTTTAATTAATATCATACTCCCATGAGAAACCCAAGGACGAATTTGCTCAAAGGGTAACGGTTCGCGTTGTTGTTCAACTAATAGGGTATTAGTTGCAAAAGCTAAGTCAGGGGCAGTATCTAATAGAGTACCATCTAAATCAAATAATACGGTATGTATAGGTATATTCATCTTTGTGCATAAACAACGTAATTCACAGAAACATCTTGTCCTAGCGAGTAGTGTTTTGTTAAAGGATTATAATTCATACCAATGATGTCTTTCATCTCTAAACCACTAGTGCGTATCCACTGTGCTAATTCTGCCGGGCGAATAAATTTAGCATAATCATGAGTGCCTTTAGGCAAAAGTCTAAGAATATATTCTGCCCCAATAATAGCAAATAAATAAGACTTAGGATTACGGTTAAGAGTCGAAAAAAAGACATGTCCATTTGGCTTAACTAAGTGGTGACAAGCAGTGACTACCGAAGCGGGGTTGGGGACATGTTCTAGCATTTCCATACAAGTCACGACATCAAAACTTGCAGAACGTTCAGTTGCTAATTGTTCAACAGTGGTATATTGATAATCAATTTTCAGATCAGATTCATATAAATGTAGTTTTGCCACACTTAACGGTGCTTCACCCATATCTATACCTGTCACCGTAGCACCCTTGAGTGCCATACTTTCACTTAAAATACCACCCCCACAGCCCACATCTAATATCGTTTTGTCCATCAAACCACCTACGCACCGTTCAATATAATCCAAGCGTAGTGGATTAATGTCATGTAGTGGCTTAAACTCACTATCGGGATCCCACCAACGGGCAGCTAATGCACTAAATTTAGCCAATTCTTGCTGATCAACATTATTGTGGGTAATATCCATATTAAAAATACCATAATTTGACGAAAGGTAAAATACTTTTTTAACTAAAAACTTAATCAGGGAATTTTTTAAAAATTCAAAATTATATAAAAATTTTAAATAAAAAAATAAATATATAAACGTTCAGAAAAATAACTTCCAAAAACCTGACAGGTTTCCGAAACCTGTCAGGTTTGATGTGTAAAATTATTTATTTGAAAAACTATAGGTCAAAAATTTTTAACCTTCTTTTATTATATGCAAAAAAAATCTATTTTTTGAAGAAATTGTATTTTTCACAAATTTAGTTCAAAGCGAAGTTTTATGCAAATTCTGACAAAGCTTCACTTTGAATTCCCAATAATATTTTTTTTAATGCTGGAAAAATAGTGTCATCATCATACACCTTTAAAGATGCGTAAGTCCTAAAAAAATTAGGAAAGCTTTATTTTATTAGTGGGAGCATAAGATATTCAATTTGTCAATGCGTAAGTCCTATGGATTTTCTTTTGAAACTTTGGTCATTTAAAAAAATGAAAAAATTCACCATTAAAAAAAACAATAATAGTCCTTTGATAATCTTGATTACTATTTTGTTTTTGTTGCTCATAAATTTACAATATCATCTTTGGTTTGGGAAAGGCGGTTATCAAGAATACAATAATTTAAAGCAGATGGTAAAACAACAACAAGAAAAAAATGCTAAACTGAAAGCACGTAATAATATGTTAGAAATAGAGGTCATTGATTTGAAACAAGGCATGGATGCCATTGAAGAACGAGCGAGGGTAGAATTAGGTATGATTAAACGAGGGGAGGTGTTTTATCAAATTATCGAATAACACAAATAACACAAATAACACACCTAACTATTGGGCCATTGTACCAGCGGCTGGGATTGGTTCTCGCATGGATAATAGCTGTCCGAAACAATATCTACATCTACAAGGTAAACCCATTCTTCAACACACCTTAGAACGACTCAATTTACCATCTATAAAAGGTATTGTTGTCAGTGTTGCTAAGGATGATCCTTATTGGGAAACACTGACTTTGCCAATGTCGGTGATACGAGTCAACGGGGGAAAAGAACGTTACCATTCTGTATTAAATGGTTTGCAAGCATTGCGAAAACAGGCACAACCTCACGATTGGGTGTTAGTACATGACGCTGCACGACCTTGTGTACAACAAACTGATATCGAAAAATTGATGACACAATTGGCTGAACATCCTGTTGGTGGTTTGTTAGCACTACCGGTTCGCGATACCATGAAACGAGCTATTAACGCTGATAATCACTTGGT
Source organism: Candidatus Parabeggiatoa sp. HSG14 (assembly GCA_030378085.1). GTDB lineage: Bacteria > Pseudomonadota > Gammaproteobacteria > Beggiatoales > Beggiatoaceae > Parabeggiatoa. Next base: position 1,220 of record JAUCGK010000220.1, on the reverse strand, counting down.
TGAGGTTTCTGAAACGGTTAACCGAGAAGGCTTATGGCATGCATTGACACCACAAATGTTTCGCTTAGACATTTTGTTTAAGGCTTTGGAGGGTGTGTTGAGTCGTGGTGAATTAGTCACTGATGAAGCACAGGCAATAGAAAAATTAGGGTTACACCCTGTGTTAATTGAAGGTCATCCTGATAATATCAAAATCACTTATTCGCAAGATTTAAAATTGGCTGAGTTGTATTTGGCAAGTCGGAATCCAAAACTTTAAATTTGGACAAAGGAAGAGAAGAGGTTTCCCTATATCATTGCTCTAGCCTCAGTTAATAACAGCATCCTTCAAAGTAGTTGACAGTTTGTATCCATAAAAAACAACAAAGATTTTGGTATGACTGTTAGGATGTAGATTATAACGTTCATCAGTCAACCAAAATTCGGGGCTTTCAAACTGTTTTCGAGACAAAAGTTTTTGCGTGCAAAAACTTTTACCTCGAAACTACTTTGTTTTTTGCAAGTTTATACAATAAAATCATTGAGATACATGTTAAATAAAACGATTATGATGAAGGGTGTCTTTTAAAGGGGTATTTTTGGTATCTGAAAAGTATTCACCACAATCAAAACAATGGTGAATTTGTCATTTTTCACCATCACCAACAGTATATGTCGTATGTGGCTTGTGATTTTCAGAATTACATTTAGGAATGAGGATTCAATAAAATACGAAAGTTGAAACCTGACAGGTTTTAAAAACCTGTCAGGTTTAGCACCAAAATTTTGCAAATTATTAAATCCTTATTCCTTAGGACAACAAAAAGCAATTAAAGCCATTTCTTTTCTCCTCATTTTTCTAGATTATTATCTCTTTATATTATACTACTACTTAACTATTTTGCAGCTATTCAGAATATGTCTGATAATAAATAAAATAGATTTTCATGTTTATCAATTATAGCGTTTCCCGATTGCGTCTGGTACAAGTCCCCTCTTTAATTAACTAATCTTTACCCACAAGTAGGTAAACTTATTGAAATCAATAGGTTTTTGTTATAGAGAGATATCACTCTAAAAGGAAACTGGCAAAAATTTGTCCTCTAGTAATGCTTGGATTTCATGGGTGTTACGATGTTATATAACCTTACTATTTATACGATTAAATAATTTTAGGATACTTGTGGGTAAAGATTAGCTTTAATTAAGGAGGGGATTTAGGGGAGGGTGTACTTTATCCA
>JAUCGK010000462.1 GCA_030378085.1 Candidatus Parabeggiatoa sp. HSG14 | reverse complement strand
ATTTTTAGGTTTTTAACACCACTATCGGAATTGCAAGTGGATATTATGGACCGGTTAGGTCTTGACATCTCTCTCTCTCTAAATTTGGAAATTATAGAAAGTTGAAATTTATTAACCGAACGGTAAGATAATTGGTTTTGTGCTAAACCATTTTCCAATGGAAGAAGGCCTTGTTCTTGCCATAGATAGAACTAATTGGCAATTTTTCAAGACGAATATTAATTTTTTAACATTAGCACTTGTTTATAAAGGAGTTGCCATTCCTTTAATGTGGACTTGTCTTGACAAAAAAGGAAGTTCTAACATGAAAGAGCGTATTGCATTTCTTAAACACTTTTTTGAAGTTATTGCTCATGAACAAATCAAATGCCTTTTAGCTGATTTCGATATTATTGGTGAAGCTTGGTTTGGTTATATCATAAATCAAATACCGGTCAGGATTCGTGTTAAGAAAGATACCCAAATTTCTAATTCAAGAAGCCATTTAGTTAATGCTTTTACTTTATTTAGAAATTTGAAACCTGGGGAAATTAGAGTACTTTCAGGTATTCGTCAAGTTTGTGGACATCCTTTATATGTTGTTGGTGTAAAACAAGCCAATGGTGAATACGTAATTATTGCTACAACGGATTCGCCAGAAACGTCTTTAGGTGATTATAGTTTACGATGGAACATTGAAACTTTATTTGGTTGTTTAAAATCTCGTGGTTTCAATTTTGAGGATACTCACATGACTGAATTGCCTCGTCTTGAAAAATTGATGGGTCTTTTAACTATCGCCTTTTGTTGGGCATTATTAACTGGTGAATGGCGTTCTGAACATAAACCAATTCGTCTTGGTAAACATGGTCGATATGTCAAAAGTATTTTCAGATATGGTCTTGAACACCTCAAAAATATCTTCATTAATGCTTCAATAAAAGTAGATGAATTGCATCAAATCTTTTGCATTATTGCTCCTAAAACAGGTTCACCAGAGTTGTTTCATATGGTATGTTAGAATCTATTTACTTAGGAAGTGTATAATAGTAAAAATATAGCATTAGTATCAATAAGTTATATTTTTTGTCCTGTACATAGCAAAATTTTAGTAGTAGATTCAACTTATTTCAGTCTTTGGGAGGGTGCTGCTGATGAGTTTCCCGGTACTGGTACTAATGCTGGTATAAAATGGCATGCTTGTTTTGATATTTTAACAGGCGAACTTCATTGGTTTGAATTAACTGATGTTACGCACACTGCTTCTTGAAAATAGAAATAACAGGCTTGATGTCAAGTTAAGAAAGGGTGTGACCTCCATTTATACTCCAGACGTTCAAATTTTCGGTTTTTTTGAATCACTCAATCGCTAGAAAAGACCTGACAGGTTTTAAAAACCTGTCAGGTATCAAATCCGAAAACCTGAACCTTTGGAGTAAAAGGTCTGTCGAATTTTTAAAAAAGAATGTAGGGCGCGTCCCACGCACCCTATTTTCTCTCAGGTTGTTTTTCCTCAGAAGTACCAGAAAGACGGTGCGTTCACCGTTATACATAAATTTTTAACTATATGATTTAAAATGTTTTTTTGTAGGGTGGGTAGAGCGGGAGCGAAACCCACCGAACCCTTAAAATTGATGGGTTTCGTACCTCTACCTGCCCCCTACATTTTGACTTATGTATAACGATGAGAGACGGTGCGTGGGATGCACCCTACATTAAATGGAGATCACACCCTGTTAGAAGTATAGTGCGTAACATCAGTTATTATCATGGAACTCAAAATTTAAAGCACGTTTGGTTTTTAATATTTTAACGTTAAATTTTACAAAAAGGAAAAACATTTTGAAAAAATTCGCCATTTTATGTATTGACGATGAACCCTTAATACTCAATAGCTTAAAAACAGAATTGAAGGAAATATTGGAGGAAGAATATATCAGTAAAGAATATATCATAGAACTTGCTGAAAATGGCGAAGAAGCTTTGGAAATTGTTGAAGAATTATTGGAAGATAACATTGAAATACCTTTAGTTATCTCTGATTGTATTATGCCTCAAATGAGGGGAGATGATTTACTGCAACGCATTCATGCTATGACTACTAAAACACTTCAAATTATGTTAACAGGACAAGCTTCTGCTGAAGCTATTGGCAATGCAATCAATAAGGCTAAGTTATATCGCTATATCGCTAAACCTTGGGATCGTGAAGATCTGAAATTAACCATTATAGAAGCGATACGAAGCTACTTTCAAGATAAGCAATTAACCGAACAAAATACAAAATTAGAACAACTCAACCTTGAACAAGCCGCATTAATTAAAGCTTATGAACGTTTTGTGCCTCATCCATTTTTAAACTTGCTAGAAAAGAACAGCATTCTGGACATGAATTTAGGCGATCAAGTTGAAAAAGAAATGACCATTTTGTTTACTGATATTCGTGGCTTTACTCACCTGTCAGAAACATTGACACCACATGATAACTTTGAATTTCTCAATAGTTACTTAGGTCAAATGGAACCGATTATTATAGAAAATCAAGGCATTATTGATAAATATATTGGTGATGCAATTATGGCCTTATTTATACGTGCTGATGACGCTGTCAATGCAGGTATTGCTATGCAGAAAAGGTTAGCAAAATATAATAAAATATTGAAAACTGCTGGTTTTTTACCTATTCAGATTGGTATTGGTATTAATACAGGTCCACTCATGTTAGGTATAATTGGTGGGCAAGAACGCATGGAAGGTACAGTGATTGCCGATGCAGTCAATGTGTCTTCACGAGTAGAATCTTTAACAAAAAATTACAATTCACCCTTACTGATTACTGAGAACACTTATCAAAAATTAGAAAAGACTCCACAACATTTTATACGAGTGATGGATTGTGTCACTGTCAAAGGAAAAACTGAACCTGTCACAATTTATGAAGTTTTTGAAGCAGAATCATCCACCATTCAACAACTCAAATCCACAACATTACATGATTTTGAACAAGGCTTTAAGCACTTTCATAATGAACAATTTGCTGAAGCACAACTTTGTTTTAAAAAAGTTTTACAGATTAACGAAAATGATATTGCTGCACAAATTTACTTAGAAAACTGTAGTAAAGTGTTAAGTATGACGACATCAGAAACTCCTAAAATATTGATTGTAGATGATATACCTGCTAATTTAAAATTATTGTTCAATATTCTAAACACCAATCACTTTAAAACGATAGTGGCAAAAGATGGCAAAACTGCACTGAAAGCTGCTGAACTAAGGCATCCACAATTAATTTTGCTAGATGTGATGATGCCTAACATGGATGGTTTTGAAGTGTGCCAGAAATTGAAAGAGAATATGAAAACTCAAAATATTCCTGTCATTTTTATGACTGCTTTGTCAGACACTATCAATAAAGTCAAAGGCCTTGAATTAGGTGCGGTGGATTATATTACTAAACCTTTTGAGGAAAAAGAAATTTTATCGCGCATTAAGATTCACTTAAAGCTCCACTATTTACAACAAAAAATTCAAGCAAAAAATGTTGAATTAGAAATTCACAATTTACAACTCAAAGAAAGAATCAAAACTTTGACAGTACAAACAAACCCTCATGTGGAATGAATTAATGTTCAAGTTTTTTTATCAAGAATTGATAACCCGATAGATTTGTAGAGACGTGATGCTCGCGTCTCCAAACATCTCCAATAATCATAGAATTTTCACTGATTGTAACAGATTTTAGGGACACCCCCCTAACCCCCCGTACACGGGTGGAACCAAACATCATTCGACACTTTGCTTTAATTTTTCTATTTTGGGACTTCCCTCTGTGTACGGGGGGTTAGGGGGGTGTCCCCAAAATTCGTTATAATCAGAATTTTCAATTATAAATGACATGTAAACCTTATCTTCCTTCGACAAAATTCTTGCGGTAAATTGTATCTCAAACCTAGAAGACGTTTTAGAGATTTAGAGGCTTAGAGACGCGAGCATCGCGTCTCTACAACGTTATCATAAAATTATTTACAGCAAGTAATTATTTGTTAGAAACTTGAACATTGAGTAATACACATTTTCACTACACCACCATAATATAATACATACGATTAAGTGACTGAAACCATGTTTAATAAATCCTGTCAATATCTTTAATCTGTGTAATCCTGTTCAAAACATTTGTCATTTTATCTTCTTTTAGGCGATGGCCTTAAATATCCCCAATTCATTAGACGCTGACGAGCATGTTCTGCCTGTTCACCTTGATTGGATGCTTTGAGAAAACGTGCGTATTCATTCGCTGCATTTTTCTTGTCTTGCATACCTTCCAAAGCCATTCCTTTTAAAAATGAAGTATTGGCATTACCTGGCAACATCTTTTCATAAACTTTGAAGTCTTGATAGGCAGAATTAAATTTGTCACTCATCAATTTGGCGATACCCCCGACATGATGTGCTTGCGCTTCAGTGGGATTCACTTGTTTCGCTAAATTAGCATAACGAGTGGCTGTGTTGAGTTTTTCTTGTGATAATTGGCATTTAGCCATCATCATCAATGCAGCGTAATCTTGAGGACTCTGTTTGAGAGCCTTTTTAAACAATCGTTCCGCTTGAGAAAACTGTTCCTTTCTCATTTCTTTTTCGCCTTGTTGCATGGCTTCGATAGCTTTTTTATCTCGACGCAATTTAGCAGTATGGTCCATATAGCGATCTCGATTGAGAGGAAGACTTTTCGCTATCTTCCGATAGGTCGTTTTAGAAGCTGCTTGAGCCGTTTGATACCGTTCACTACTCATGGGATGAGTCGAAAACATCATTTCAATCACACTGGGTTTATGTTTGGAAAGTGTACCCAGTAATTCCATGAGTCCTACCATTCCATTCGGACTAAGCCCTGATTTTGTCATATATTCCATGCCTAATGCATCTGCTTGTCGCTCGTCACTTCGGCTGTAATGAGCGAGTAACATGCCTGTACCCAGTTGTCCCAACCCTGCTATGATTGGTGCATACTTTTTATATTTATCTGAGGCACTCAGAATGGTTGTCCCTAATGCTAATGTGGTACCAATCAGCATATTTTTGCTCATTCGTGATGCTGTGTGACGTGCATTAACATGCCCTAATTCATGCCCCAGTAAGCCGGCGAGTTCAGCTTCATTTTTAAGAGCTACCAAAATACCTCTCGTTGTAGCAATACTCCCCCCTGGAAAAGCATAAGCATTCACATAAGTGGCATTCACACCCTGAAAAGAATAAGGCATTTGTGGGCGATGAGTTCGTTCTGCTAAACTGTGACCCAGTTTATTGACATAACTATTAAGAGACTTGTCCTGCAAAATTCCATAGTCTGCTGAAAATTGATGGGGAGATTTTTCTTTATCTAATTGAATTTCTTGGCCTTCTGAAACCAACATCAATTGATTTTTACCCGTCACCGGATTAACGGCACAACCTGCGATAGTTGTCGCAGTAGAAACAGTTGTCAGCCATAAAAAATCCCGACGAGTCATCTGTCGTGTATAAACACGTTCTCCAAGAGGATATGACATAAAAATTCTCCAATAAGATTGACACTCTTCAATAGTTAATAATTATTTCGTTCATTGCATTTTGTGCAATAAATGAAATCCACTTATAGCTTTAATTTCGGAAAATTGCTTTGATAATGAAAGAAATCATTGTTCACTACTTTTGTAGGAATTTGAAGGGAGTTATAAGATTGATAGCAAATTTATGTTAATATGTTAAATAGTTTAGTGCAAGAAAACGGAAATTTCCATATCAAACCTGCTAGATTTCTAAAACCTAGCAGGTTTTCTGAAGTTATTTATGTGAAAAACTGATAAATTGATTTTATCCTTCTCAATTCATTTATTATTATGACTATGATAGCAATCGAAAAAATTAACGAAACGACCTTTAAGGTAAAAGTTGAAGGTGTTAAGCCAACGGTACATAGAGTGACCATTACGCCAGCATATTACGAAAAAATAACCGGCGGAAGAGTTTCTCATGAAGAACTCATCGAAAAATCCTTTGAATTTCTTCTAGAACGGAAACCCAACACCAGTATTACAAGTTCCTTTGCCCTTCGTTCTATTAATCGCGATTTTTCTGAATATAAATCCACAATCAAGGAAATATTTAATTTATGATGATTCAATTTTTCTCTAATTAACAAGGTATTCCACTTGTTATTGCTTGCGGCAAAGCCAAATAGAGTTAAAGACTTGATAGTTGAGTTTCACGTTTCTTAATTAGTGCCTGATGTTACGCACAGTGTTTCTACGAGACTTAATGTTCAAGTTTCTAAAAAATAATGACTTGCTATAAATCATTCTATGATTATGTTGTAGAGACGCGATGCTCGCGTCTCTACAAATCTATCGAATTTTTTAAGGGTTAGCTTTAAAACGTGACAGCGGGATTGCAAACCCCGCCCTGCCCCCAGCACTGAAGAAGCGTTGTGCGTAACATCAGTTAATTATTTTTGGGATTTTATGTCAGTTTCATGGCTTAAATGGCGACGAAAAATATCGGCTAACTTTTCAGTATTTCTTTGTAATTTATAGTCTTTTAAAACGCGTTGACGACCGGATTTTCCTATTTGAAAACGTAAATTTTGGTTATCCATCAATAAGGTAATTGCTTCGACTAAAGCTTCGATATCTGAAGCTGCAACGAGAATGCCATTTTTACCGTTAGTAATGAGTTCAGGAATACCGGTAATATGCGTTGTGATACAAGGAATTTCCATCGCCATGGCTTCCATCAAGACAATTGGTAAACCTTCAGCAAAACTCGCAAGAATAAATATGTCGGCACTGTTGTAGAACTCTAAAATGCGATCTTGATTGATTGCACCTTCAAAAATCACTTGTTCCGTGAGCTGCTGCTGCTTGACTTCATCTTCTAATCTTTGACGATCAGGGCCATCCCCCACTAAACGTAGGCGTAATTGACGGCCTTCATTAATAAGACGAGCAACAGCTTCTATTAAAAGGAATTGCCCTTTGACGGGAACAAGACGACCTACACATAATACTTCATAAGGATTAGGTTCTTCTCGAAAAGAATGTGGTGTAAATAGGTGAGGATCGACACCTAATCGATTCAATTCTAATTTATCCCAAACAGTATGTGGGGACAACATCATTAATTGGCTACGGGCAAAGTGACTGATACAACAAATAAAGGCAGCCTCTAAAATTTTGGGGGTTAAGTAATTACCTGGCGTATCATAAAAGTCATCAGGGCCATGTACTGTTATAGAATATCTTATAGGAAAAATATGGTGAATAATTAATCCAACCGAGGCTGCCGCCATAGCAAAATGTACATGCAAATGTGACAACTTCATTTTACGCATCCAATGTCCGATCATAACAGCTTCAACAAAATAGAAAAATCCATAAAGGATTTTCTTTAAATCAAATTGGCCCAAACGTAACGCAAAAAACAAGCCACGTACATAGCCTAACGGTTGCGTTAGCAATGTATAGAAATGGGCTTTGATTGCTCCCATGATACCATCAGGTTTCACATAATAAGTATTTGTCACTTCCTCGCGTTCAATACGTGTTAATTGCTCTGCGCTACGATCTGGAGAATTAATAGAAGCGATGCTAATCTCAAAACCAAGATGACGCAACCTGCGTATCTCGTGTAAGATAAAGGTGTGAGAGATGGCAGGATATTGACTGACTAAATAACCTAAGCGTATTTTTTTCATTTTTTAAGTAGTTTTTTATATAGGGAGTTTACTGATAACATACTTTGTAAGGTGAACTATAAATTTAGTCGATATATTGTATATTCAAAGGGATACATAATATTTTCTATATTTATCCGAAGGTAGGTATTCTCAGAGAATACCCCATATATAGCGTTTTTGAATTTAATTTTAGAGTGTTATTATAGTGGAGTATAAACAACATCATACTCCAAATCATTGATTGTAATCAAACAAAAATCAAAATGCAATTTCAATGTGTATTTTATTTTTAGTCAACATTTTCGCTTTGATATAAAGATTTAGAACTTATGCATTGACAAGTTATATATTTTATGTGCTTACTGATAAAATCAGGCTTTTTGACTTTATAATTCATGTTACGCATACTGCTTCTTGAAAATCGAAATGACAGGCTTGATGTCAAGTTTAGAAAGGCCTCCTATGTCGAGTTTTTAAAAACGAGGGTGTAGGGTGCGTCCCACGCACCCCCTTTTTTCTCTCAGGTGGTTTTTTTGCCCGTGAACGAAAGACGGTGCGTGGGACGCACCCTACAACCTCATAACACACCCGCTAAGCTTTAGAAGTAGAGTGCGTAACATCAGATATTAATCTCAAAACTTTGTAATGTATACTTCAGACGTTCAAGTTTTCGGATTATGAGAATATACTAAAGATGCCCGCCAGACCTGACAGGTTTTGAAAACCTGTCAGGTATTAAATCCGAAAACTTGAACGTTCAAAGTATAAGTTTACTGGAGTCCAAACCTTTATTGTGAAGTCTGCCAAACCTGAAGATTTGGATTCCACGAGTATAGAAAAATATTTATAAACTTTTAATATTTTGACGCGATGCTCAACTTTTTAACTATTTGATTTTTTGAAATTATACGAAAATCTCTACGCTTGGTGGGACTTATAATCCTGTTTATTTCCTTATGAATAATAATGGAAATCTAAGAATGTCTATAACC
>JAUCGK010000219.1 GCA_030378085.1 Candidatus Parabeggiatoa sp. HSG14 | reverse complement strand
AAATCTGTTACAATCAGGAATAATTTCTTAAAACATTAAAAAATAAGGGTAAAAATGTTCCTACTGTCAATTGTTTGATGATAAATTAGAGTTCAAATATGAAAACCACCATTTTAACTCAGAAACCTAGCAACGAGGAAAAAATACCTGATTGTAATAGATTTTGTGGATACCCCCCTAACCCCCCGTACACGGGTGGAACCAAACATCATTCGACTTTGCTTTAATTTTTCTATTTTGGGACTTCCCCCTGTGTACAGGGGGTTAGGGGGTAAAAAGGGGGGTGTCCCCAAAATTCGTTATAATTAGAAAAATACAACTGCCGTATTCTGAAAAAAAAATACACTTCTTTACGGATTGCCAGGATTAATCGTCATTTTGTCTGAATCAGAATTTTCAGGATTTTAAGATTAACAGAATAAAAACAAAAATTTGCTAAAAATGCCATTCTGAAACGCAGTAACGAACGTAGTGAGATCAAATTCTTTAATTCAGTAAGACATTAACTTATAACTCAATGAAATAAATGAGGAAATACTAAGGTTTGTGATGACAATTACAAATCAAACTGATTAGGTAGTTAGGTAATCACCCAATCCACTGTTAACACCGAAAGAATTAGATATACAGCCGAAAAAATTAAGATGGCTTTGGGATCAGAAAGCAAATTTGGAACGTGCCGAACAAGCGGAAATAGAAAATGCGAAAGCCCAAAAAGTAGTACAAGAAGCGTTAGACAGAGCGATTAAGGCGGAAGTAGAAAAAAAGCCGTTCTGGAAAAAGCTAATACTTCATTTATAGTATACAGCAATGCCTTCGTCAATTGATGGTTGTTTCAGGAACAATGTATAGATTTCCCGAAATCTTAAGTAAATCATCCGTAATGAATAAAACAACGTTTTGTGAATAAAGCATGAAAACTGGTTATTTTAATTATTGATATAATTTTTTAATTTTAATTTTTTTAATGATATATAAAATTAAAACATTCCTAAAATCCATTTCAATCCGTAATAGTTTCACCAATTGATGTTACGCACTGCACTTCCAAAAGTGAATATCTGTGTACAAAATGAATTTTGCACTCCAGTTTGAAAGCTATCTGCGTAACATCAGTTACCAATTAAAAAATTTTGAACAAAATTAAATGGATTATCATTTTCCAAAATTTATTTTGGATAACTTGCCGCCGCACTTTTAATCACAAGGATACAGAGTATAATTAAATAATTATGGCAACAACACTTTTTACGACTAAAGTTAACCTTGGTGGCTTGATGGAGGTATTAAGTAAAAACCTTTATTCCACGCCCACCGTTGCAATTCGAGAGTTGGTACAAAATGCACATGATGCATGTGTACGCCGAAAAATAGAAAGCCAGGAACCTTTTGAACCAAAAATTTCTGTTATCACCAGTCAATCCAAAAGTACTTTGACGATTGAAGATAATGGGGCTGGTTTAACCCACGATGAAATCACCGATTTTTTAGCCACAGTCGGTTCAGGCTATACTCGCGTTTTACGAGATCAACAAGTTGATGAAACCATGATTGGCTATTTTGGTTTAGGCTTTTTATCTGCTTATGTGGTGTCAAAACGGTTAGAAGTTTGGACAACCTCTTATAAAGAACCTGACAAAGGCTGGCATTTCATCAGTAAAGATGCAGAACGTTATTCCATTCAGGAAGTACCGCCTCGCCAAATTGGAATGCGTGTTGTCATGCATTTATCTTCAAATTTTCAGGCATTGGCGGATACTTTTGTGATTGAAAAATTATTACTACGCTATTGTAGTTTATTGCCAGTGCCAATTTATCTTAATCATCAACATAATGTAGCACTTAATGATGAACCACCACCTTGGCAGATTGATACAGAAAGCCTCTCTCCCATTAAATTGAAAAAACAACGTCTTCAATTTGCACAACGCTTTGAAAATGAGTTTGAACCATTATGTGCTATACCAATTCATCCGACAGAAACAAGTGAAGCAAGAGGGTTACTTTGGATTCAAGATGCGTGGACTTATGGCACATCAGATAATCGCAATTTAACGGTATTTATACGAAATATGTTCATCAGTTCCGATGTCCGTGAATTGCTCCCCGTCTGGGCGGGATTTATCGGTGGTGTGATTGAATCTAATGAATTGACACCTACTGCCAGCCGTGAAGATATTCAAAAGGATAAGGTTTACGAAGCCATCGCAGAACAAATCAAGGAATCTCTTATTGATGGATTGGCTAAAATGCCCCAAGAGGATTTTAATAATTGGCAGCGTTTATTGAAACGTCATAATGAAGCCTTATTAGGTGCGGCTTTATGTAATAATCGCCTACTTCGAGTATTGGCTAAAGATTTGAAAGTACCTACTTCTGAAGGTGATTTAACTGTTCCTGCTGTTCTTGGACGTAGCGAGAATAAAATCTATGTTTCCATAGGAGAAGAAGGCAGTTATGAAGAAGTGCTTTTCCGTGCCTTAATGACACCGATTGTATCGGGAGTACGTTATGCAGCTTTACCTTTTTGTGAACGTTACACAGAACTTTTTGGCGGAAAAGTGGTGAAATTGGGCACTCAAAAAGGGAATGCTGTGCTGTTTAAAAAAGAAGTCATCAATCCTGAAGAACAAGAAAAGTTACAATCATTACTTGCACAAGAGGGGCAACAAGTCATTCCCTCTCGTTTTAAACCAAGTTATTTACCAATGGTATTGATACCGGATCGTGAATATCAACTTAAACAACGCATGGAATCAGAAGAATTAGATCGTCGAATCAGCAAAGGTGTATTAAGTTTAGCGCGATTACATACCAAAAAAATTCAAAGCGAAATAGCTTCTTACTTCTATGTTAATTTGGATTCTCCCCTTATCCAACGTCTATTAATAATAGAAGGCGACAAACAACAACAAATTGCCAACTTATTGCGCTCCTTCAGCATTATGATGATTCGTCATCATGAAACAGAACAGGATATAGATTTGTCGGAAACCTTAGCCACTTTTTCAGACTCAATTTTACAATTGACTGAGAAATAGTAATATTGGAGTCCAAACTTTAGTTTAGAAGTAGGAGTCCAAACTTTAGTTTGGGTGTCTGCCAAGATAAATCTTGGACTCCAATAATCAATTTTCCCTTAATAGAGAGCTAACAAATGGATATTTGGAAGTGGGTATATGAAACTCAAAAAGAACTTATACAAAAAGGACAAAGCCATGAACGTCTTGCTTACCTGATATATAAGTTGCCTTCACATACTGTTGATGAAGAACATATTCAAGTAGATGCCCTCGTGCCGGAAGCTTTAGCATTAGCTAGGGCTACAAAAAATCCTTGGCTTGAAGTTTTTATTCGTCATTGGAACTTACAAAGCAAAATAGCGCACCGTAGTGAAGTCACCGATATGTTGCCAGAAGCGGTGAGTTTATTAGAATTTGCTAACCGTGAAGAAACGCGTGATTGTCCACAAAGCATTTGCTCTGTCCAAGATTTAACAATATGTTATGACAGAACTGACGGCCCTGCTTATGTAGAAGAACGTTTAGCTGCTGCAAAAGAGGCTTTAGCAAAAATTGATGCGACTTGGGCTTGTTTTACTTGTATTTCATCAGAATATGCAGGTGCTTTAGTTGATGGAAAACAGTATGAAGAAGCTTTAAATTTCATGGAACAACAGACACAAGCATTATTATTAGCTAACCAATATGAAGATCGTTTTGATCTGCGTGGGAATTGGGTAGAAGCATTAATTAACTTAGAACGTTATGAAGAAGCGCATACTTTCAACCAAGATGCACTAAAAATGATTCATAGTAAAAGTCGTCAATTGATGCAACGTATTGATGAAACCCGTATCCTTGCCTATTTGGATCGTTACGAAGAAGCACAAGAAATGTTACCTGATTTCACTGCCATTGCAGCCACTTCTAGCCATTATATTTCTTGGGCAGACGCAACACAGCTTTTAGTAAAAGCATCCTTTATTCCCAATGATTGGCATCTGAATGCGAAATTTCAACAAATGCGTAATAAACTGTCTCACCAAGGTGTGATACGACAAGCATTCACAATCACTTTATGGCAAGCAGAATTTGCACTAAAACGAAATCGTCTCAGTACAGCGAAACGTTGCTGTGATAAAGCAAAGTCATTAATTTCTCGTTTGAGAAAACCATTGGATGCGCCCCAATTATTAGAAGACATACTTTCTCAAATAGCTAACTATCAGACTAAACAATCCACGATCCAATTTGCTTATGAAAGCCCTGAGCAACTTTTAGAAAACTTAGGGGATGATCCAGAATTGGCTGTTGACGTTTTGGAAAATGCCCGACAATATTGGCCTGAACATGAAGAATTGGTACTTGCTACTGGCAAAGCTTATATTGCAATCGGTGAATATCAATATAGCTTAGAGATTTTTAAGGAATATCTTAACAATTATCCTGATTCACCTATGGTAGTGTTAGCGTATGGATTTTTATTGCTTGATGAAGGGCAAGATGAAGAACTCCAAAGTTTTGCTTTTTCTCTGCTAAAACGTGATCTTGTTAAACAAGTACATCTCAACTGTCATTGGTTGCTTGCTTTACACTATCACAAAAACAATGAAGTTGAACCCGCAAAAAAACATTTATCCACTTTGGTAGAACAAAAACCGAATGCGGTTAATGCCAGAACTTTGCTTGCCCAATTAGAACATGAAACAGGGCATCTTGAAATCGCATTGCAACATCTCGACTGGTTAGTTGAAAGCCATGAAGAAGCAGGGTCTTATGACTGGAATCGTCTAATTATTGCAACACTATTAGAAGATTGGGATAAAGTGCGGCAATCTGCGGAAAGATTAGGATTTGATGACTTGCCAAAAAACAATCCTATTGATGAAGAATGGGAAATTTGTCGTATTCAATTTACTGAAAAAACGGGTGAACATACCACTTATATTGCGAGGAGAACTGGCCCTGTGACAGCACGGGTTTTGCAAATTGCTTCACCGGATAATAGCCAACATTTTTCTGACACGCTTGTTTTTGCACCTTTTCCATTGATTGAATCTCAAGAAAATGAAGAGGAGACAGAACAGAATGAAGAAAATCAAAATGAAAACATATCTATTTATACCTCAATTCAAGTGACTAAAGCAGGTAACTATACCAGTTATATTCTTGATGGTATTCACCCTGGTGAAGAATCGTTACAGAAAATCAAGGAAACCTTAAAGAAATTAGGATGCCATTGTCAAGTACAAAGTGGAGAGGGTTATCAATTATCTTTAAAGGATGACTCTGAACCTTTACTTGGACTGTATGCCTATATTGCCGTACCAGAAACCCAAGCTTTACAGGAAGTAGCAGACTTACTCGCCACAACGACTCAAAATTATAGTCGCCCTTTAATTTGGCCAACTATCTTAGAAGAATTAGGGCATAAAGAAGAATTGGAACAACAAGTACGTGCTATGAACGTGTATACAGAAGCTCTCGGCATTACATAACCAATAACAACCCTTTCTCATGCCAAACCTGACAGGTTTTGGAAACCTGTCAGGTTTTTGAACGCAGTGAAATTTACTTTACAGAAGCTCTCAGCATTACATAACCAATAACAACCCTTTCTCATGCCAAACCTGACAGGTTTTGGAAACCTGTCAGGTTTTTGAACGCAGTGAAATTTACTTTGTTGTGACTCATAAAATATGCTTCCAACCCAGTAAATAAGCATCTAACAACCAATATTTTCCTTCTTTTTCAATCAAATCAATTTTTCTCGCATAATTTTCCACCCATTTTTTGTTTGAGAAATTTTGTTCTGCCACCCAAATAACACCAGCTTTCAAATCAATATCTGTTACAACCGCTACATGTCCAGTGTTAAAAAATGCCTTAGCATAAATAAGTCGCCTATTTGTGGCGGTTGAGTTGCTCCATTAAGATGGGATTTTAGCTGAAATTGTTTGCCATCAACAACACGAGTCACAAAATCAATTTTGTTCCAAATATCTGTAGCGATATTAACATCACCATAAACAACACCTTTGTGCGTTAAAAGCCATCGCCTTGCAAATTCAACACATTGCCATTTAATACCCGGTAAGTATCATTTTTGTAATGTGGATCAAATATCACGCATTTGGAACGACAATTTGAATAAGCGACAACCTCTCCCGCTGCTATTCCTAACACTTCACCGGTGTCGCACAATCAGTACGACAGGCAGGAGGTAATTGGCTTTGTGTTTTTTCCTCAACAACAGATTTTGCCGAAGTAATAGTGGACAAACTGCCCAACACGAAGATAATAAAAAAGATAACTAGATATAAGTATTTGTGCATAGTAGTTTCTTATTGTCTGAATTAAGGTTGGGTAATCCAGTACATGTAGTGATATTCGTGTCCGTTCTAAAAATTTATACTTGAGCTTTAGAGATCAAAATCACGACATGTATTGGCTAAAAATCATTTTATGTATCTTATACTGTATGCCCAGCCACTGTACCTTTTGAACGTTCTACGATCCAAATTGGTAAGCTAGGATGGGGACATACTTCTACACACAATCCGCATCCGACACACGCCTGCTTAACAATCGGTTGATACTGATACCACATTTTAAAACCAATGGCACGCTCTCCCAAAGGACATATACTGACACAAGCCCCACATATTCCCCTATCTACCCAAGGATAACAAGCGGTACGATCAATTTGGGCAATGCCCATATCGATATCAAAGCGAGGTGTTTTGGTGAGTGCTTCAGTGGGGCAAACTTCCATACATTTGTCACACAAAATACACGCTTTTTCTTCAGGATTAATATAAGGTGTATTGACTTTATCGCCACCGTCACGATCATGGAAACGAATGCAACGCGGTGGACACACTTCACCACATAGCCCACAGCCAATACACGCGCTGACAAAAGCGGATTCGTCTTTTAACGCACCGGGTGGGCGTAGATAATTACGTTCTTCATCTGATCTTGCCTCAGTTGGTGCTAGTACGCGAGCTACACCATAAGGTAAGGCTGCTCCCGCTAATAGTGTTGCTTTGGCAATCAAATTTTGTAAAAAGCTTCGCCGTTGCATTAATCAACCTCCTTATCCATAAGTGCGGGTATTTTACGGTATTGCCGCCCCAAATGCCCAGCCCCTTGTTCGGGGTAATCCATTGGACGCAGGGTAAAAGTCATGGCATTCGTTGGACAAATGGCAATGCAGGCTGTGCAATTATTGCACTCTTGACCAAAGTGATCCCGCAAAGGATCGAGTCCAAATTCACAAATAGCATTACACTTCGCACAGTCATTACAATTTTCAACAATACGCCGAATACGCACTAAGCGGAAACGTCCTAATAAAGAATAAAGCGCACCACCTGGGCAAAGGTAACGACAAAAACCGCGTCGCGCTACCAATAAATCAAACAACAGTGTACCGATGAAAAATACAGTACCTGCACCAAAACCACCTAAAGCAATCGTATAATAAAGCTCACGTCCAATAATCGCAGGGGGATAAATCGTTGCGACTAATACAGAGCCGGTAATCGCAGATAATATCAGTCCCACCACTAGAACAAGGTATTTAATACGCAAGTCAAAACGGCGATTACCGTATTTGATACCAAAACGCTGCAATAGTGCGGCGACATTTGTATTCAATTCATAAAGAAAAGTGGCAGGACAAATCCAACCACAGAAAAATCGCCCAAATAATACCGTGAAAATAACGGGAATGAGGGCTGTCAGTAAAAACGGTGTATATACCGTGAATCCCGCAGCCATTTGTCCAACGATAGCTAAGGGGTCTGACAATTTAAACTCCCAGAATGTACCAGACCATGTTGTTCCCTTTATCGCATCTAGTTTTTCCTGTGGATCGTTGGTAAGCGGTGCTGTCAAGGTCTCCATCACATCATACAGTTGTTTTTCCGAGGGAGCCAACAAATCATAAGCGTGGGCTGCGACATAGGTTTGATAGACATGTATAAATGGCAATGAGATTAACATTAGGAAAACGAGTGTTAGTGTAAGCCAACGTAGTTTATTTAAATGTCGCCAGAGAAAAAAAGGTTTTATTTTTGTATTCATACTGTTTATTTTGAAAGGTAATGGATTGCTGTCCTAAAAAGTTATACAAAGTTACACATTTATAGGCAATTCGCTCTCTATTGATAGTTCAGAAGAACTGCAATTAGAGTCTGGGTTGAGCAGTCCCAACTGGTGTCGCTCTGTCCGTTCTAGCAAGATGGATTTTACTTTTTGCTAAAGAATCCAACGATCTATCTCCGGATCGTGAAGTCTTGCTAGAACGTTTCGCGCTGTATTCTCATCAGCTTGTAACACCGCCCCGTCTCCACCGTAAAATGAATCTCCATTACGTTTTCCCATGAGGATTCCGTAACGGCTATCCATTTGCGAAGTGTACGCACTATTGACAAGAATAACCGAAGAACCTCTTCAGCGAGATACTGTGTCTAATGCAGTTGCTATCACGCCTTTCGTCCAAGCGGATAGTCTTTTGGTGACATTTTTTCCAAATTTTTTTGAGGCTATTGGTGAAGTTAAATCTTCGGCTCTTTTTTGACTCAAACTAGACAAGGAGAACAAAATTGATGAATTTTATTATTGAAAAGTTTTATTATAAACAAGTTTTAAGAAAAAAGTAAATATAATTTGCACAAAAACAGGTGTTCCCGCTAGAAAAGATCATATTAGTTGACAAAAAGGATCGAACCCATAAGACGAACGAATACCTGGCATAAAATACCCCTTTTTA
>JAUCGK010000218.1 GCA_030378085.1 Candidatus Parabeggiatoa sp. HSG14 | reverse complement strand
CTCCCTTAATCATTAAGGAAAATATTTTCATGCGTAGTCATTATTGTGGACAAATTAACGAATCTTTAATAGATAAAACTATCACTTTATGCGGCTGGGTACATCGTCGCAGGGATCACGGGGGCGTTATTTTTATTGATTTGCGTGATCGTGAAGGCGTTGTTCAAGTAGTATTTGATCCCAACGCAGCCTCGGCATTTGCTATAGCTGAAAAGGTGCGTAGTGAATATGTATTACGCATCGAAGGAAATGTGCGCTTCCGCCCTGAGGGTACTAGAAATGCTGAGTTACCTACAGGGCAAATTGAAGTCGTAGTTAACAACATTGAAATTTTAAATGCTGCCGAAACTCCACCGTTTCAATTAGATGAAGAAAATGTCAGTGAAGAAATTCGCTTACGTTATCGCTATATCGACTTGCGCCGTCCAGAAATGCAAGCACGTCTTAAATTACGCAATAAAATTACCCATTTATTACGTCAATTCTTTGATGAACAAGGCTTTTTAGAAATAGAAACGCCTATACTCACTAAAGCGACACCCGAAGGTGCACGAGATTATTTAGTACCTAGCCGCACTCACTCAGGACAATTTTTTGCCTTACCACAATCTCCTCAATTATTTAAACAATTATTGATGATGGCGGGAATGGAAAAATATTATCAAATTGTGCGTTGTTTTCGTGACGAGGACTTACGAGCAGATCGACAGCCTGAATTTACGCAACTGGATATTGAGATGTCTTTCATTGACGAAACCATCATTCAAAACATGATGGAATCTATGATGCGTCGGCTGTTTAAAGAAATACTCAACGAAAATTTGCCTAACCCCTTTCCAACCATGAGCTATCATGAAGCCGTGCATCGCTATGGAACCGATAAGCCAGATTTACGGGTTCCGTTAGAACTCACTGATATTGGTGATTTAATGGCAGATGTTGAATTTAAAGTATTTGCTAAGCCTGCCAATGATCCCAATGGACGTGTTGCTGCGCTTTGTGTCCCCAATGGTAAAGAATTGTCACGTAAACAAATTGATGACTATACCGATTTTGTCGCTATTTATGGTGCCAAAGGTTTAGCCTATATCAAAGTTAACGATATTACAGCAGGGCGCAACGGTTTACAGTCTCCCATTCTTAAATTTTTACCTGACAAAGCCATTGAAGGCATTTTAGAACGTACCAAAGCAGCCACAGGTAGCATGATTTTTTTTGGCGCAGATAAAGCCAAAATTGTGAATGAATCACTGGGCGCGTTACGTTTAAAAATCGGGGAAGATCTCAAAATAATGCAAAAAGGTTGGAAGCCTATATGGATAGTAAATTATCCTATGTTTGAACGAGACGACAAGGAAAACCGCTTTGTTGCTTTACATCATCCTTTTACTGCGCCCAACATTTCAGATATTCAAATTCTCGAAGATAATCCCAAGGATTGTTTATCACGGGCTTATGATATGGTGCTGAATGGGACAGAAATCGGCGGAGGTTCTATCCGTATTCATAAACCAGAAATGCAATCAGCGGTATTTCGTGTGCTAGGCATTAGTGAATCTGAAGCACGAGAAAAATTTGGCTTCTTGCTTGATGCGCTAAAATATGGCTGCCCACCGCATGGTGGTATTGCATTTGGCTTAGATCGTTTAGTGATGTTGATGAGTAGCGCAACTTCTATTCGTGACGTGATTGCTTTCCCGAAAACACAAACAGCAAGTTGCTTAATGACTGATGCACCTTCTTTAGTCAATCAACAACAATTACGCGAATTGCATATTCGTTTACGAACGAAACAAGCAGACAATTAGTCGATTTTGTTAATTTATAAATGTTCAGATAAATAATTTCACACACCAAACCTGACAGGTTTTAGAAACCTGTCTTCGAGGTTAAAGTTTTTGCGCGCAAAAACTTTAACCTCGAAGGTTTTTTGAAGTTATTTTTCTGAAAGTCTATATGTACAATGGAAAACGGGAGTCCAAAGCTTCCGCCTTGGAAAACAGAAATAATGCCAATTAAGTTTGCAGAAATAGATGAAGATATTGAAAGCTGTTATTCAGTCATGGTTCAATTGCGTCCACATCTTAGTCAAAGTGAATTTATCCAGCGTGTCAAACGTCAAATGCAAGATGGATATAAACTTGCTTTTTTGGAATCAAAAACAGGGATTTGTGCTGTGGCTGGTTTCAGAATTAGTGAGAATTTGGCATGGGGTAAATTCCTTTACCTTGATGATTTTGTGTCTGATGAAAATCATCGTTCAAAGGGATCTGGCAAACAGTTTTTTTCTTGGTTGATAGACTATGGACATGCTCAAGGCTGTAAACAGTTTCATTTAGATTCTGGTGTTCAAAGATTTTTAGCACATAAGTTTTATTTTCGAGAGGGAATGAAAATTATGAGCTATCATTTTTCAATGGAATTATAATAAAATCAACATTAATACAGTTATTCAAAAATTCTTTTAAACCTATATTTGGGAGGCTTCTCTGACAAAACATGCTCTAAAAGTGAATTATAAAATTGGTTGAAGAGTCTTATTATAAAAGGGATACACAATATTTTTCATTTTCACTCGAGGTAGGTTTTCTCAGCAACTCTCCCCATTTGAATCACATCACCACACAAACCTGATTATAAACGTTATTAGGACTTACGCATTGACAAATCAAAAAAATGTGTTCTCACTTGAAATATAACGGTCTTAAAAATATGTTGCTAACAGCAATACCTTCGCTAATTATCCTACTAAATAAGATTGTTATTATGTAATATTGATTAAATTTCAAGCAGTTACCGGATTTTTAAACGTTTTTTAAATAGCTGAGTTTAATACTCAAGTTTTTAGCGAAGGTATTAAACAGATGAAAATAGTCCAAAATTATTCACCATAATTTCGAGAAAGCTTTATTTTATCAGTGTTTAGTGCAAATATTCTGGTAAAGGTGCGTAACTCCCAAAAAATTTCGATACGCCTTATTTTATCAGTGGGAGCATAAAGTGCTCAAGTTGTCAATGCGTTAAGTCCTAGTTATAATGGACAACATCAAATTTTTTAGAATATTGTCGAGATTTAATGCCATATTGTTAGGCATTATGCTTATAACAACCACTCAATGATCAAGACACACGGCCGTCTCTACTATTTTTATTATATAACTGATGTTACGCACTGCACTTTAAAAGTGAATATCTTCGTGCAAAATTTATTTTGCGAGGAGTTACATTCTAGTTGGCAAAATAAATTTTGCACTCCAGTTTGGAAGCTGTCTGCGTAACATCAGTTACATAATGAGACTTATACAGGACGTTCAGCTAGAAAATTTTCTGATTATAACGAATTTTGGGGATACCCCCCTAACCCCCGTACACAGCTAACCTTTACCCACAAGTCCCCAAAAATTATTTAATCGTATAAATAGTAAGGTTATAGAGAGTCGTAACATCCATGAAATCCAAGCACGAGGACAAATTTTTGCCAATTTCATTAGTGATATCTCCCTATAACAAAAACCTATTGATTTCAATAGGCTTACCTACTTGTGGGTAAAGGTTAGCGTACACAGGGGGAAGTCCCAAAATAGAAAAATTAAAGCAAAGTGTCGAATGATGTTTGGTTCCACCCGTGTACGGGGGGTTAGGGGGGTGTCCCCAAAATCTGTTACAATCAGAAAATTTTTTATCGATATTCCAATCCTCAAAAAACGATACTGGGGACGGAATGAAGGGTGAGGGGTTATTTTTGTGCGACAGTTGGGAAAAAAAACAGATGAAATGATTCAAGAATACCTTGAACTCAACGAAGAGCCTAATCCGTCAGACAATTTTCAAATGGAAATGTACCCCCATTAAATAGGGTTATTCGCCCCGTATCCGTGCTTTCAGCACTCAAACTCTCTAACTCACCCGTCTTTAGCGGGTGGTTGTTGAGTATATTTTTTGATTGACAAGTTGGACAATTCATTGCTATTCTCTTTTTAGTAAAATTTGTCTTAAGTATTATACACTACTACTTTATGCAGGACTACCAATACTAAGGAATGAGGATTCAATAAAATACGAAAGAAAGTTGAAACCAGACAGGTTTTAAAAACCTGCCAGGTTTAGTGCCAAAATTTTGCAAATTATTAAATCCTCATTTCTAATTACTAATTATCAATCTGATGTTACGCACTGCACTTCCAAAAGTGAATAAAGGAGTACAAAATTTATTTTGTGAGATTAGGAGTGCAAAATTTATTTTGCAAGGAATTACACTCTAGTGGCAAAATAAATTTTGCACTCCTGTTTGGAAGCCATCTGCGTAACATCAGTTATCAATAACACAAAACATTGAATATTGAGTGTTTTGGAGTTTCTTTTCTTAAAATTATTGAAAAAGGTATATTACTATGCCAACAGATTCTCCTGATTACACACGCAATTTTGCCGATGTGTATATAGCCGAACTTAATTATGTGAAGGAGCGGCGTGACAAAGTAAATCTTTCCTCAGAAATGATTGAAACTGAACGGAATAGGGTGTTTCAAGAAAAAGTGTCACTGGAAACCCAATCCGATAAAAAAACTGTCCATGATAAAATATCGGAACCATCAGATGTAAGAATTAGTACAGACGCGGGTTTGGTGGGTTTATCTTTCTCTGGTGGTGGTGTCCGTTCTGCTACATTTAATTTGGGTATCCTTCAAGGACTTGATAAAAAAGGCGTTTTGCGTTATTGCGATTACCTTTCTACCGTCTCTGGTGGAGGATATATTGGTTCCTGTCTCAGTTCTTTACTTACCAATTCTAAAGCCTCAACAAATTCGGAAATCTCAGAACAAGGGAAATTTCCTTTTCAATTTCAACGTGACAGTGAAGCAGATGAACGCATGGGAACCACTCAACAAGATGAGTGTGCTAATCATTGTTACGAGGAACTGAAAGAAGTAAATTATTTGCGCGAAACCAAGAACTACTTACGACTTGATCGTGGTTTGTTTGGTTTAGATATGTGGCGTTTCGTTGCCATGTTTTTAGCAGGGTTGATACTGATTAATCTAATACCCATTGCTGTTGCTACTCTGACAGCTAAAGGTCTGTTTCTTATCGAAAGTCCAATAGCTATATATAACTGCCATGAAGTTGGGCAAGAAACAGTATCAAGAACTTGTTCTTATTTTGAAATTAAACGACCAGAATACGTCAAAGATGGGTTTAATAAAGTTGAAACTCAAAAGAGCTTTGATAAATTTATGGAAAACTTTTTAGTATTGGCACTCTATATTTTCATTGCCATGATGGTTATCCGTATATTTGCTGTTTCTTTTGGTTGGACTAACAGGACAATAAGCGGCTTGCAAGCTTCATTAGTTATTGTGACAGCACTACTTCTTGTGACTACAGGACTGATTGCGTTTACGTATTATCTATTGTTGGATGAATATCACAGGGTGGATAAACAACTTTTTACTTGGCTGAACTATACCTTAATAGCCTCTCTTGTCTTTTTCATCTTAGGACGTATAAAAACCGAACTTCACCTTTTGCAACGGTTTTTAAATTTCATGTTGTCCCTTTCTCTTATTGCTATTATTCCCATTTTATTTGCTCAATTTTTGCGCTTACTATGGAATTATGATGTCTTACGGAAACCTGTTTCTGAGTTTGTGAAAATACCTTCTTTTTCACAACTTGATCCTCTTTTCTCGCTTTTATCCTCTTTGCCGCTAGAATCTTTATTGTCTTATATTGGTTCTATGCCCGCATCGGCCTTTCTTGTTATGGTATTGCTCATAATGAGTTTTATAGTTAATATCAATAACATTTCCCTACATACCTTTTACCGTAATGGTCTTAGCAATACTTACTTGATAAAAAGGGAAAATGAAGAAATTGTCTCTAATGCTCATCTGAAATTGTCAGAACTCCATGAACATCATAACGGCCCTTACCACCTTATTAATGCGACTCTGAATCTCCAAGGCTCTAAAAATCCGGCTTTAAGTGGACGAGGGGCTGACTTTTTCCTTTTCTCCCAACTTTATTGTGGTGCAGAATCAACGGGTTATGAACAAACAAAACACTATGATGGCGGTAACACGAAATTGGCAACGGCTATGGCTATTTCGGGTGCGGCAGCAAGCCCATCAATGGGCCGTTATACCAGTCGTCTCTTGGCTTTTTACATGATTCTGTTCAATGTAAGGTTAAATGTTTGGATGCCAAATCCGGATCCGAAATGTGCACTTAAATTTGTGCCACGTATCTGGCCTTATTATTTTATAAAAGAATTTATTCCGATTAACAGGGAAAAAGATAAACTTGTCAACCTGTCAGATGGTGGACATCAGGAAAATCTCGGTGTCTATTCCTTGCTTAAACGTCGTTGCCGACTGATTATTGCGACAGAAGCAGGTTCTGATCCTGAGTATAAAATGCTGGATTTTGCCAATCTGCAACGTAAAGCCCGGATTGATTTAGGGATAAACATTGAATGTGATATGACACCTCTGCGTCCTAATAAATACACAAACACCAAAACACACTACATCAAGGGAACCATCCATTACCCCAATGATAAAAATGGGACATTGTTTTTTATTAAGACGACAATGACGGGTAAAGAACCTGAAGATTTGTTGGCTTATCGACGCAATAGCCCCAGCTTTCCTGACGAAACCACCGCAAACCAGTTTTTTAATGAGGATCAATTTGAGTCCTACCGCAAACTGGGTGAACTGATAGGAAAAGAAGTGTCTTCTGAGATTGAAGAAGAAGCCAAACAGATTTTTACAAAGGATAATTCTTGGTAAGTGGATAACTGGGAAAGAAAAATTCTACCTTCTATAAGAAGTCAGTAACGTTAAACCCAATCAAAGGATGCGTCAACATCGGGGTTGAATGTGAATAGCCACAGGTAAAACCTGTGGTAAGGAACGTGCATGAAATAACTTACCAAACTGTTGAGTCAAACCTGACAGGTTTTCAAAACCTGTCAGGTTTAGTTGTCGATTTTATTTCGTGCATGTTCCTAAGGAACGTGTACGAAATAATTAGGGCAACCACAAGGGATTGCCTCTACAAATAATCATGTGACGTTATTTCATGCACGTTCCTAACTTCAACGGGATCTAGGCGGTTTTACATCTTCCCTCCCATAACAGGTAAAATTTTCCGGTACTGAACAGAGTTTGTAACTCCGCTTAAAGTCCCTAATTGACCATTAAGTGCGGTAGCCAGAGCAATTAATTTTTGTTTTGTTTTAATGAACCGTTTAAGCTCTTCACCAATAGATGGTTTGGGAGTGAGAATGTTCCCCGTAATTTTAACACCTTGAAATTGATTCAAAATAGGCTTCATATTTTGAAGCATCTTAACAATATTGATATCCTGCCCATTAGTCAAAATCAGTAAAGTGGTTGGTTTCTGATGTGCTGCAACTTCTTGAGCTGCAAGTGCAATACCGGTTTGTAAGTTGATATTTTCTTCAGCTTCCAGCCTGTTCAAAAACTGAATCAATTGTTCTCCTGTTTTATTGTTTACTTTTTTGATACTGCCCAAAGCACTGGTTGCTGTGGTATGGTAAGCAATAACATCAACATAGTACTTGGAAAAAGGTGAAGACATCATTTGTTGAAGTGCGTTTTTTGCTTCAGCCTGAACCGTTGAAAAATGAGGTATCATAGCCGCACTTTTTTCCACTAAAATGACAACACTTTGAGTTTCAATCGGTACAAAAATTTTTGGTGGGTTACCGTTTAAAAACCAAAAAGGTAAAAGTAGTAATAATAAGAAAAGCCAACTTTTGTGACGGCGACGCAATTGTAACTGACTTCCCCACTCCGAAAGTCCATTCATTCCCGTTTCTGAATCGAAAGTCTTTGGCGATGCTATAGTAAACCCCGATTTTTGCACGGCTCTTATGATAGAACGATGACACACACGCGCTGCTGCAGTTTCGTCATTAAAACGGCCATTGGGATCAAGGTATAAACCAAATTTAACGCAAGTTCCAGAACGAAGGGGTTGAGAAATAGTAAGAATTTCCCCTGACAATACCACATTGGCAAGTTCCGGAATTTCTCGTAACCGAATCAGCGATTGGATAAGGTTTACCACATCTTGCTGACATTGATGTTCTGGTTCTATATTTCCATGACGCAAATCAGCTACTTGAAATCGGACTCCACTAAGCTTGGTTCGTACTTCTGCAATATCATCTTTCTTGAGAGAAAAATATCCCTGATACCATGCAGCATGTTCCAATGGGAAGAAAAATTCGGAGGCTATCTCAAGTTGTTGCATACATTCACGAAAAATATCTTCGTCAATCACTATATTTTCTTTCGCTTGAATTTCCATTTTATTTTTTAATCTTTATGTTTTGTGCTTTATTCAGTGATGTTACACAAGGTGCTTCTAAGTTCTACCGATAGGGTGTGATTAAAAGTGCATGGGCGGGAGTCATCCAAAATAAATTTTGGACTCCCTTAGCCGGGTGCTGGAGTCCAAAATTTATTTTGGAAACCAAAAATTAGCATTCCATGCAGTTTTAATCACCCCCCTACCGATATCTAAACTGGTTATTCATATTTCACATCAGGAATTTAATTAATTTGGAAACACAATGCGTAATATCAGTAAAGTAAGTTGTTTTGTCTACTTGTTTTGAGCATTTGGACTAGTAAATCATTATTTTGTAAACTTAGGCGTTTGAGTTTATGAGTTTTTATATCGCAATATTGAATTGGTTTCTCTATGATTTCATAAGCTTTTATCCTAATTAATATCCCCAACACTATATACCTAAATTCCAGCATTTTTTGTACAC
>JAUCGK010000027.1 GCA_030378085.1 Candidatus Parabeggiatoa sp. HSG14 | reverse complement strand
CAATTAAGTATAACACTGTTTAGCATATTGAGTCTTTTGTTATACGAAGTTCAGATATGATTAAAATCATCCAAAATAAATTAAAAACGAAAAACCAACAATTTTCAATATTATTTTGGAAACCAAAAATTAGCATTCTCCCCACTTTTAATTACACCCATTGAAGTTTCTCTAGATAATTCAAAAAAATAATTTCACACACCAAACCTGACAGGTTTTGGAAACCTGTCAGGTTTTTGGAAGTTATTTATCTGAACGTCTATATAAAAACAAGTGCTGTAAAATATTTTGATGTTACAAGTCATTAAACCCTGCCATAATTTTTATTTTTTAGTAATTATTCAACCTATTAAAAATGATATAAGATTTTGAAAAATAATATATATTTTAAATAAAATGACCACATTAAATAAATGTTGAGTGTATGCCTATTTGACTTTTATCAGAACTATTTATTGTTTATTTGAATATGATGGTGTACATTGTTTTCCAATTGTCCAAAATTTTCACTATGAATTTACTGCTCTCCCTTAATTCTAGTGTTCATTGTTATACATAAATAGTTTAAGTATATGATTTAAATAATTTTTCGTAGGATGCTACACCGTTTTGAGGAAATGCAGTGAAAAATGGTGCGTAAGACACACCCTACATTTGATGATTTCAACTTAATGTATTAACGATGAGAATTCCAGCAAGGGGTGATTCTTACGCAAACAGGAAATGCTATAGAATCCAAATTGAATTTAATTATTTCAATTTTTCTGGTATATTTATAATATCTATATAGAAAAGTATATTAATAATAGCGAATAGTAATATAGATACTTGCAACGATATTGTGTCGCAAAAATTTTTTAACAATTTTTCTTTTTTATTTTTACTTTGAGGCTCGCCTATATGACGATGATGACAAATAATAAAAAACTGTTGGATTGGGTTGAAGAAGTTCGCCAATTGACAACTCCGGACGAAGTAGTCTGGTGCGATGGTTCGGAAGAAGAGTATGACCGCATGGCACAACTCCTGGTAGAAGCCGGAGCGTTTAAAAAACTAAATGAAGAAAAACGCCCAAACAGCTATTGGTGTGTATCTGACCCTAACGACGTTGCTCGTGTTGAAGACAGAACATTTATTTGTCCAAAAAATGAAATCGACGCTGGACCAAACAACAACTGGAAAGAGCCTGAAGAAATGAAAAGGATCTTGACGGACCTTTCCAGAGGGTGCATGAAGGGACGTACCATGTACGTCATCCCATTTAGCATGGGACCACTGGGTTCTAATATTTCCCACATTGGAGTTGAACTTTCTGATTCACCATACGTAGTCGCAAACATGAGAATCATGACTCGTATGGGTAAAGCTGCACTGGATGTTTTGGGTGATGATGGTGATTTCGTTCCTTGTATTCACACGGTTGGAGCGCCATTGAAAGAGGGGCAGGAAGATGTTCCATGGCCATGTAACACTGAAAAATATATCTCTCACTTCCCAGAAGAAAAACTGATTTGGTCTTTTGGAAGTGGATATGGTGGGAATGCTCTTCTTGGAAAGAAATGTTTCGCTCTACGTATCTCTTCGACCATGGCTCGTGACGAAGGCTGGTTAGCTGAACATATGTTGATTCTAGGTATTACTCCTCCAAACGGAGAGAAAAAATACATCGCTGCCGCTTTCCCAAGCGCATGTGGAAAAACAAACCTTGCCATGTTGGAGCCAACTATCCCAGGATGGAAGGTAGAATGTGTTGGTGATGATATTGCTTGGATGAAAATCGGTGACGATGGACGTTTGTATGCAATCAATCCAGAATATGGATTTTTTGGTGTTGCACCAGGTACCTCCATGAAATCCAATCCAAACGCCATGCTCTCCCTGACCAAGAACTCCATTTTTACAAATACTGCGCTTACAGAAGAGGGTGATGTATGGTGGGAAGAAATTGATGGTGATGTTCCTGCAAAACTGACCAGTTGGAAAAGAGAAGCATGGACTCCAGAAAGCGGAACGGCTGCGGCTCACCCGAACTCACGCTTTACTGCTCCTGCAGGGCAGTGTCCTGTGATTGACCCTGCATGGGAAGATCCAAAAGGTGTTCCGATCTCCGCTTTTATCTTTGGTGGACGTCGCGCATCTGTTGTTCCGCTGGTTCACGAAGCTTTTAGCTGGGCTCACGGTACTTTCATGGGTGCAATCGCTTCCTCTGAAAAAACTGCGGCCGCGGCTGGTGGGCTCGGTTCTTTGCGCCGTGATCCAATGGCGATGCTTCCATTCTGCGGATACAATATGGGTGATTACTTCAAACACTGGATCAGCTTCCAGGAAAGGATGGATAAAGACAAATTGCCTGGCATTTTCTATGTTAATTGGTTTCGCAAATCTCCGGAAGGAAAATTCCTGTGGCCAGGATTTGGTGAAAACTCTCGCGTTCTCAAATGGATTCTGGAACGTGTTGAAGGCAAAGTTGGTGCAAATAAAACCTCAATTGGTTATGTTCCCAATGCAGAAGACCTAGCTCTTGATGGTGCGAATGTTTCTGCAGAAGTTATGGATGAACTTCTTACTGTGAATAACAGCGAATGGGCAAACGAAATCGACAGTATCCGTGAACACCTGGAACAATTCGGTAACAGACTTCCCAGCGAACTTGCTGAAGAACTCGAAGCTCTGGCTAAAAGAGTTAAAAATTAAGTTTTAATTCCAATCAGCTGATGCTTTTGGGGTATCGCCCCCCCATTTCTTGATTGACTAAGGCACAAGCGATGTATCACTTTTATGTCTGGCTATACTGCCAAAGTTGCTGAAACAGGAAAGGGAGTGACAGAACCACAACCGAACTTCAGTACTTGTTACGGCGCACATTGAACGTTCAAGTTAACACTAGTTGGAGTGGTAGTCCTTATGGGGTTGGCAGCAGAATTAAAATTGCTTAAGTAGGTTCACAAAAGTATCTTAACAATTCATATATACTCTGAACGTTCAAGTTTTCGGATTTAAGACCTGTCAGGTTTTCAAAACCTGACAGGTCTAGCGGACATTTTATGGGTGTTTTCATAATCCGAAAACTTGAACGTTTGCAGTATATATAGTAGTTTTGTTAAAAGACTTTTGTTGAGCTATTTATACCAGTGCTATGATAAATACCATACTTGATGGTAAACTAAAGGATGTGCCAGAAGTAGAGCCAAACTTTGGCTTGCAAGTGCCAAAAAGTTTGATTGTAACAGATTTTGGGGACACCCCCCGTACACGGGTGGAACCAAACATCATTCGATACTTTGCTTTAATTTTTCTATTTTGGGACTTCCCCCCGTGTACGGGGGGTTCTAACCTTTACCCACAAGTAGGTAAACCTATTGAAATCAATAGGTTTTTGTTATAGGGAGATATCACTCTAAAATGAAATTGGCAAAAATTTGTCCTCTCATCGTGCTTGGATTTCATGGGTGTTACGACTCTTTATAACATTGCTATTTATACGGTTAAATAATTTTTGGGTACTTGTGGGTAAAGGTTAGTGTACGGGGGGTTAGGGGGGTGTCCCCAAAATTTGTTACAATCTGAAAAAATTTTGGCTCTCTGGTAATTTGCGTTACTAATAACCAAGTGATTATAAAGCAAATATTTTTCTATCAGATGTATCCAAAAATATTCTTTGGAACAGATGCCCTACATTAATTATGCCGTAAGCAACATCGCTTTATTACCTTGATTTTATTGTTGAATCCTTCAACAAACTTAACGGAATGCCGAGCAATGAAATAATTTACTATTTCTTCAATATAAGAATTCAACGTAGTAATGAATTTGTCAAAACATCTAATCTCACTTTCTGTTACTCGAACTATCCAATTTTTTATCATACGTTTACCACCTCTTCTTGATGTATTTGTATCAAATATATTTGTTAGTTTATTTCTTTCGTTATATGCATTTTCTAACGATGGACTGTACCCAAATAACAGTTTTAACAATGCCTTATCTTCTATACTAATATCTTGCAGGTTCGATCTCAGAACCCATATTACACCTCTCAATTTGGTATATTCTTTTTGAGACAACTCTTCTTTTAATCGTTTCAATTCCTTTATACGCAACGTGTCTAATCCTTTTCTATAGAATAAAGTACAACCTCCCCTAAATCCCCTCCTTAATTGACGCAATCGGAAAACGCTATAACACCTTAAGATATATTAGATATTGAAGAAGAAACCATTGTATTAGCGCGTGAAATGGGAGCAGATTGGGTACTGATGGATAAGAGAAAGGGACGACATAAACTTGCTCAATGGGGTTTAAATAAAATTGGAACACTCGGTATTTTGCTTAAAGCAAAACAAATTGGACTTTTATCTATTATTCCTCCTGAAATTGAAAAACTTCATCAGCAAGGATTTAGTTTGAGTAAGAGGATTATTGAGAGTGCTTTACAACAAGCAAATGAATAAGTTATTTTTCTGGTTCCAACGCTCCAGCGTTGGAACTCTTCAAGGACGATCCAGCGTTCTGTTTAAGACTTGCAAAAACGAGCGGCTAAAATGATATGCTATCAAATTATTGGTGGTATTAAACCGAATTTAACCATTTTCATCTTTGGTTAAATTATTGGTAGCGAAAAAAACTGACAGGTTTTTAAAACCTGTCAGGTTTATAGACTACCATTGATATTTTTTTACTTTTATAAGAGGAAAGCTTATGTTTAAAAAAACCATTTTGTTGATAACTTTATTGCTATCAACATTGACTCTTGTTTCCATACCAGTGGTGGCGAGTGCTAAAACCCCAATTGATATTATGCGAGAGAAAATTGAGGACTTGACTGCAAAAATCAAAGAATTAGAAGTCCTTAGCAAAGAAGCCAAGAAAAAAGTGGCTGATATTGATACGTTAGACAACATCATTAACGCCGAGTAACTCGGCAAATCTTGATTGTGATAACCTGACCTTTTGAGGAGCTTCAACAACTAGCAGTAATTCAACTGTTCTTATATGACCAACCTTACCTGCTTTTATATCACGCACAGCATCTAAAGTTTCTTGCTATATATCCCGTTTCCCGATTGTGTCTGCTACAAGTCCCCTCCTTAATTTAAGGAAGGGATTTAAGGGAGGTTGTACTTTATCCAATCGGGAAACGCTATTCCTTATCCAAAGCGGAGGATTAATGTTTTTTTTGAAAACCTATACACGCTATTTGTGTATTATTCTAAGTTTAATTTTACCAACATTGACGATAGCAAAAGAGTGCGAAGGTCCTTACAAAGGACAAACTGTGACTCCTGAACAATTAAAGAAGATTTTTGCACAACATCTGCTATGGTTACGCGAGACTAAACAAAACGAAAAATATGGAGGTCGTCCAGATTATCAAGACAAGCGGCGTGCCAACTTGTGTGGTGCTCAATTACAAGGAATTAATCTTGCTAAAGCGGATCTTTCTTTGGCGAATTTAAAACATGCTAATTTGAGTAAAGCAAGATTACTCAGGGTTAATTTACATAGGGCTTGGTTAGATGATGCTATTTTGCATAAAGCGGAATTGTTTAAAGCGGATATGTCTCAAGCTTTTTTATCAAGAGCCAATCTGAGCCATGCTGATCTTTATAAAGCGAACTTAACCGAAGCCGATTTAAAGAAAAGTAATTTTAATGATACTAATTTGCATGGTGCCAATTTTCATAAAGCCAGATTGATTGATGCTAAGTTTGTCCGTGCTAATTTGAGAGATGCGGATTTTAGCAATACTAATTTAACAGAGGTGAATTTAAGCTATGCCAAACTGGCATATACCAATTTGACTAAATCTATTTTGACTAATGCAGATTTAAGTCACAGTTACTTATTTCAAACGATTTTGACAGAAAGCTATTGGTTATTAGCTAACTTAAATGAGTCTACTTTTTATCCAAAATATAATGCTCTGCCAGATATTGTTACTTTTGTGCCTACATTGAAAGACCATTTTAACAATGTCGATTTTTACGATGACAGATTTGGAGCACCGCCTTTAATGGCATTACGTGCTGCTTACAAAAAGGTAGGTATGCGTAATATGGAACGCTTGATTACTAAACTGGTTAAACAGGAAGAACAGCATGCTCACTGGAGAATTGGGGGATTAGCAAATCGCATAGACAGCATTTTTAGCCTAGTTCTTTTTGATTGGCCCAGTGCTTATGGCTTTGCGCCATTACGCCCTTTAAAAATACTTTTAGTCGCTACTTTTGTGTTTGGCGTGATTTATTGGTTAGGATTGCGTACTGGTTTTATGGGCGCACAAGTTTGTGTGCGATGGGAATCAAAAATAGTAACGAGTAATGAGAGAAGAGGTATTAGAAAAGGTTTTCATGGACCAGATATCTACCATGCTATCAAGTTGCATCATCCAAAAAATCTACGTTCAGAAATGCGATTATTACGAGTCGCTTTTAATCTTAGTCTATTATCGGCTTTTCATATCGGTTGGAAACAATTTGATGTGGGTATGTGGATAAAAGAATTACAACGTCGTGAATATTCTTTGGAAGTTTCAAAAGGATGGATTAGAAGGTTATGCGGTTTACAGTCTCTGATAAGTGTATATATGGTTGCTTTATGGGCAATGACACAATTTGGACGGCCTTTTGAATAAAGTCTAAGGCACGAGGAAATTTCCAGACCATTTAAAAATGCCCTCAGAAATCCGATTTTTTTCAAAAAAATCGGACTTCTCAAAGGAAAATGCTATATTACTTTCTTACAAATATATTAAAAACCAATTGCTCAGGTGGTAAGCACATCTTATCATCACATGCTTGAAATTTTAATCTAATTGGGACAAGATTTGTTGCGTTTTCTGATGTTTGTGGTATTAATTTTCCACGTAAGTGTACAGTTTCTTCATAAAGTGCCAATGTGCCTTGCTTCCATGAAAGGTTTCGATGAATAGGCTTAGGATAATCAATTTGTTCTAATTGCCAACCTTGTTGAGGTTTATTAAACCTGAGTACAGTAGGAATAAGGTCGTTTTGTAGTGGGTTATGGGCGTTAATATGCCATCCGTTGCGGATATTTAGTTCTATTACAAGCCAAGTTTTTTGTTCTTCAGTAGCCAGCTTTACTGTTGCTTTCACAGCACCTCGTGCGCCATATCTTCGCATTCCAACTTCTCCATGAAGTAATTCATCAGCAGCAAGTAACATATAGGCATAACGGGAAGGCTGTTTTGCAATGGCCGAAGAAAAAGCATTTAGGGTTGTATTCGCTTTGTCACGATAACGCTCAATACCAGTGCGAGTAGCTAACATAGCAAGTGCGCGAACGGAAACGGCGTTACCAGATGGAATGGCACTGTCATCTGGGCTTTTAGGGCGAGCGATGACGAGAAGATCACTTTTTCTGCTCATAAAAAAACCTCCCGTATCTTTGTCCCAAAAATGCTGTAACATACCATCAGTGAGTTCTTGAGCATGTTCTAACCAAACATGTTCACTGCCCGCATCATATAAGCTAATTAGTGCTTCAATCAAATAGGCATAATCTTCTTGATGGGCAGGAATAGAGGCAGTATCATTTAAGAAAACGCGCCATAGCTCTTGTTCTTTCTTGAGTTTTGAACTGATAAAATGAGCTGCACGCTGAGCTGCAACTAAATAACGATGTTCTTCTAAAATGTCAGCCGCCATAGCAAGCGTGATAATCATCATAGCATTCCAGGCTGTGATTATTTTATCGTCTCGTAAGGGAGCTTCACGTTTTTCTCTTGTCAAACGTAGTTTTGTGCGAATCAGATCAATTTTTTCAATCAGTTGTGCAAGTGGTATCGTGTGTTCTTTAGCATAATCTTCTAAACTCATTGGAAGGTATAAAATATTTTTACCTTCAAAATTACCTGCCTCAGTTACATCATAGAGATTTAAAGCAAATTCTGCTTCAGTTTTATCAAGCACTGCACGTATTTGTGTAGGAGTCCACACAAAAAACTTGCCTTCTTCATCTTCGCTATCTGCATCAGTGGCTGAATAAAATCCCCCTTGAGGAGAAGTCATTTCTCTTAAGACATAATCCAAAGTTTGTTTGGCAACAGTGGCATAAACCAGTTTACCTGTCAGTTGATAAGCAAGTAAATAGGCGCGTGCGAGATGCGCTTGATTGTAAAGCATTTTTTCAAAATGGGGTACAAGCCAATGATCATCAGTTGCATAACGATGAAAACCACCTCCTATTTGATCATAGATACCGCCCTGAGCCATTTCCATCAAACTTTTTTCTACCACAGCCAACACGTTTTCATGAGTACGATGAGCATATTCTAGTAACAGGAGCAACCAGTTTTCGCTCGGAAATTTAGGGGCATTACCAAATCCTCCCAGAAAAGAATCATGCTTTGCCATGATATCAGTAACCGCTTCTTGGATAGCGTGTTTACCCAATTGACGAGCTTTATCACTGGCTGTGGTCATTTGATTGACGACATTTGCAATGTAGTCAGCTTGAGTGATCAGCTTTGGTTGTTGTTCTTGCCATAATAAGGTAATTTGTTGGAGCAAATTTGTGAAGGTATCAGGTCTAAAATAAGTACCTCCATAAAAAGGCTTACCCTCTGGGGTTAAAAAATTAGACATAGGCCACCCCCCATGTCCTGTTATCATCATTACTGCCGTCATATATATCTCATCAACTTCAGGCCGTCGTTCTCGATCAACTTTAATACATATAAATTTTTCGTTCATCAAACGAGCAATAGTGATATCATCAAAGCTTTCCCGTTCCATCACATGACACCAGTGACAAGTCGAATAACCAATAGAAAGAAAAATCGGTTTATTTTCCCGATTTGCTTTTTCAAATGCCTCATTTCCCCAAGGAAACCAATCCACAGGATTATGTGCATGTTGCAAAAGATAGGGAGAATCTTCTAAAATTAACCGATTAGTAAATTTTGGTTGACCATTGTCGAAAAGATGTTCAGTTCGAGGCTTATAATTTGGTCCTTTTGCTTTTAGTGCCGTTTGTAGCGATGTATTTAATGCTTGTGGATAGGGAGCAATCCCTTGTAGTGAATTTTCTTCACCTTGTGTTGTTGGAATAATAGACATAAGCAAAAATATTATGAGTAATAGGGAATAAAAAACAGGGAATTGTTGTACCTTTATTATTTGGATAAAGGTAAATTTTCTCATGGATTAACTCCTCTAATTAATAGGAATGGAAAATGGGAAAAATCCCCATTTTTTTGATCACCTCTTGACAGTCCCTCAATCAATTCGTATCATTATTTGTTTTTTTTGAGATAAATGCCACATTTTGAAAATGTGAATTATGAAAGTTGAACTCACCTACTAAAATCACAACGTACTCAACTATAATTTTGTAACCAAATACTCTAAGTTTCATGTTAGAGTAGATAAAGCAATAGCGTATCTTCTAAACACATCACATAAAAGCCAATTCGAGTTGAGGCAAAATTAAAAAGTTGTTGTGCATTGCGTAAAATCCTATTATATACTAAAGATTTGCAGTCTGTGGTTTTAGAGTGTAATTTATTTTATATTTTATTTATATTTTAAATCTTAAAAAATTTAAACTTTTAATTTACTATCTTGGAGTGTATTATTAATGAGAACTTTTAGTGCCAAACCTCAAACTGCTCAACATCAATGGTTTGTTATTGATGCTGAAGGTTTAGTTTTGGGGCGGCTTGCCACTGAAATTGCGAGACGGCTACGGGGCAAACATAAACCAGAATACACGCCACATACAGATACGGGCGATTTTATTGTTGTAATTAATGCTGAAAAAATACATGTAACAGGTCGTAAAAGAGAGAATAAAATGTACCACCATTATAGTGGTTATCCAGGTGGTCTTAAGTCGATAAGTTTTGATAAACTGATGCAAAAAGCACCAGAGCGGATTATTCAAATAGCCGTTAAAGGTATGTTGCCTAAAGGACCATTGGGTCGTGCTATGTTTCGCAAATTAAAAGTTTTTGTAGGTAGCGAACATAAACATGCTGCCCAACAACCTATCCCGTTGATATTAAAGAAGGTTAAATAGTTATGGAACAATATTATGGCACTGGACGTCGTAAAAATTCTTCGGCACGAGTCTTTTTAAGACCTGGCACTGGTAAAGTGATGGTTAATAAAAAACCGCTTGATGAATATTTTGGTCGTAAAACTTCTCGTATGATAGTACGCCAACCTCTTCAAGTTGTAGATAGAGAAGAAACATTTGATGTTTATGCAACCGTGCGCGGTGGTGGTAATAGTGGTCAGGCGGGTGCAATCCGACATGGATTAACTCGTGCATTGATGGTGTATGATGAAAGTTTTCGTAAACCTTTGCGTAAAGCGGGATTTGTGACACGTGATGCGCGTGAAGTTGAACGTAAGAAAATAGGTTTACATAAAGCCCGTAAACGTCCACAATACTCAAAACGTTAATCAATAAATGAAAAGTGAATAATAAAAGTTAAATTATTATTTTTTCACTTTTCACTTAAAATAAAATTGGGGGATCGTTTAGCGGTAGGACAATGGACTCTGACTCCATTAACCCAGGTTCGAATCCTGGTCCCCCAACCATTTTCACCTTTCTTAAATCTTCCCTTCTTTAATTTAGGCACTCTAGTAGTTGACAGTTGTTTTGTTTGTTATGGATGATTTCCTGAAGCTAAATTGTAGGTTTCAGAAATCTAATGAAGTGCAATGAACGAAATAACTGTTCACTATTTTTGTAGGAAATATGAAGAGTGTCCTTTTTATATTAAGATATTAAACTAAAAATCCCCTTAAGAAAAACAGAAATTTCCAGACCACTTTAACTTTGCGAAAAAGGGTTAAGGCATAAGCACGAAATAAAATTGGATCGAGGCAAAAGTTTCTCCGAAATTTTTGCCTCGATCACTAAACCTGACAGGTTTTATTTAAAAACCCGTCTGGCAATAGTTGGGTAAATTATTTCATGCACGTTCCTAAGTTCCCCACTTTCACAAAGTGGAATTTTACGTGTACTAGCACTTTGGATAAGGTACAAATGTATCTTTTCTAAATTCTGTGGAAAAAACCTGACAGGTTTCCAAAACCTGTCAGGTTTGAGTAAGTTTTCCCACACTTTTTGAGAAGATACGTACAAATCCCATCCAGTACCAGCAAATGCCATTACTCTAATACCTCATTTTTCACTTTTCACTTTTCATTCTCCATTATCAAATGTCTTGGTTACAAATTCTCTTAGATACAGACGCACAAACGGTAGAACAAATTTCTGATGGATTAATGGCTATCGGAGCTATTTCTGTGACTTTACAAGATGCTGAGGACAAACCACTGTATCAACCCCCTTTAAACACTACACCGTTATGGAGACGTACACGAATTATTGGTTTATTTGAAGGTGATACTAATAGTACTCAGTTACAAACTCAATTACAGACAATACTTGTACCTTTGCCACCCTATCAAATACAAACCTTAGAAGATCAAGATTGGAGCCGTGTTTGGATGACTGATTTTCATCCTATGCAATTTGGAGAACGTATTTGGATTTGTCCCAGTTGGCAAACACCGCCCGATCCAAAAGCCATCAATATTCAACTTGATCCTGGATTAGCATTTGGCTCTGGAACACATGCAACAACTGCCTTATGTTTAGAATGGTTAGCAGAACAGACTGATTTATCAGATAAAACATTAATTGATTATGGCTGTGGCTCAGGTATTTTGTCTATTACAGCTATTAAATTAGGAGCTAAGCATGTTTGGGCGGTGGATCATGATTCCCAAGCTTTGGAGGCAACCAAAGATAATGCTAAGAAAAATGAAATAGATACAGCAATAAGTGGTGTTTTACCTAAACAATTGCCAGATTTTAAAGCGGACAGCATACTTGCTAACATTTTAGCAACTCCATTAATAGAATTAGCACCCACTTTAATAGCACATTTAAAAAAAGATGCCGTATTGGTATTATCAGGCATCCTCAAAGAACAAAGTGATGAAGTAATAGCCGCTTATACACCTTATCTAACTATCACAGAAATTAAAGAACATGATGAGTGGATACGGATTGTTGCTCAAAAGTTTTAAATATATATAGCTTTTATCATCAGTAAAATGTAAAACCGAGAGAATATGGGACTTTATGAACCGATAATTTTTACTGATTGAAATATGGAACAATCTTTTTAGATAAATATTTGGCCTTAATACCTGCCAGGTTTTTAAAACCTGGCAGGTTTGATAACTTTTATATTTTTCATTTTTTATAAATTTCAAAAAATCAGATTATATATTCCCAACTCCCAACTTAATACAGATAAATTTATGCATACACAATGTCCTTATTGCCAAACTATTTACCATGTTTCAGCCGCACATCTTAATATTGCTCAAGGACATGTTCGTTGTAGTCACTGTCGAAATATTTTTAATGCGAGTAATCATTTAGTTAAACAATTACCCAAACAAATCGTCTCTGAACAGTCCAATACTGACGAAGATATGGTTATAAATTCCCAAGATTTTGAAATTCCTGACTTACTTCAAGAAGATATTTATGAGCCATCTCATGGTCGATCCTGGGGGAGTTTCTTTTTTTGGGGAATCATGGTAATCGTATTAACAGCAATGTTAGCAGGACAAGCAATGTGGATTTGGCAACGTGATAAAATTTTGCAACATCCTGATTTTAGACCTTGGTTAGAAAGGTTTTGTTATACGTTTTTATGTACCTTACCACCAACACGAGATTTAAAAAGTTTTCGTATGCAAGAACATGTTGCTCAAGTTCACCTCGATATTGAAGATGCGATCCAATTTGAAGCAACATTTATTAATAATGCAACTTTTCCTCAACCTTACCCTGATTTGCAATTAACTTTTGAAGATGCTAACAGTAATTCCCTTGCCCAACGTCTTTTTAAACCGATAGAATATTTGCAACAACCTCCCCACGAAAATCAACAAATGCGACCAAAAGGCTCTGTTCATCTCAAATTAGTTTTAGTAGACATGGCTAAAGTGATTGAAGAAGATAAAATTGTAGAAGGATATCGCTTTGATTTTTTTTGATGGGGTTTAAAGTGTTTACTCGTTTTAAGGTTGGAGTCAGTCAGCCTCATAACCCCGATAGGGCTTCAATGTGAATAGCTACAGGTGAAACCTGTGGTAACTAAGGAATGGTCATGAAATAATTTCCCTATATCTCTAATTTTACCGGTTCCACTATTATAATTCCTGATTGTAACAGATTTTGGGGACACCATACCCCCCTAACCCCCCGTACACGGGTGGAACCAAACATCATTCGACACTTTGCTTTAATTTTTCTATTTTGGGACTTCCCCCTGTGTACGGGGGGTTAGGGGGGTGTCCCCAAAATTCGTTATAATCAGTATAATTCCACCGGTGGTAACTAAGCCAAAACGGGACGTTATTTCGTGACCATTCCTAAGCAAAAACGGGACGTTATTTCATGACTATTCCTCATCCCTATTATATCTCGACTATCAAGTTTTTATTGTGACAATAAAATTCAAGAGTGAGACACGAGCATCAGAGACGCGAGTATCAGAGACGCGAGCATCGCGTCTCTACATATTGATGGAATTTGGTAGAGACGCAATGCTTGCGTCTCTCGCTTAATAATCATCAATCTTTTAAAAACTTGATAATCAAGAGAACAATACATATTCTAAAAATGACATATCCAATTAAATCAATTGCTTGAATAAAAAATAAAGTTGCACATTGCGTATAATAACAATGTTATTTTTGCCTAGATTTAAGTATAATAATCCAAAGAGATATTGAAAAAATCCTGATTATAACGAATTTTGGGAACACCCCCTAACCCCCCGTACACAAACCCCCGTACACAAGGGGAAGTCCCAAAATAGAAAAATTAAAGCAAAGTGTCGAATGATGTTTGGTTCCACCCGTATACGGGGGGTTAGGGGGGTATGGTGTCCCCAAAATCTGTTACAATCAGAAAAAATCAAATTATTAAGGAATCCGATTTTAAAAAATCTAAAAAATCGGATTTTTCACTATAATACTCATTTATTTTTTTATAATTTGTATTAAGGTAACTCCAAAAAATTAATATACCCAAACTACCCCAACCCCTTCCTTAA
This sequence comes from Candidatus Parabeggiatoa sp. HSG14, assembly GCA_030378085.1. Classification (GTDB taxonomy): domain Bacteria; phylum Pseudomonadota; class Gammaproteobacteria; order Beggiatoales; family Beggiatoaceae; genus Parabeggiatoa. Next base: position 16,688 of record JAUCGK010000027.1, on the reverse strand, counting down.
TAAAAAAGAAGCCAAGGGTAGTTGGTTTCGTTGAGAAAAATTGAAAGGGGTATTTATTTTTTGGAAGTTACCTTATAATTATGCAGTACTCCCCACAAAAATTGGGAGGAAGTATTTTTGAAAAGTGGAGAAATTTCTAATGAACAGAAATCACATGAGTAAATTAGCCTTACTTTCTCTTTTCTTGTTAATGAATTTTCCTTTGCAATCTCAAGGGCAAGAGTGGCTCTATTGTTGGAATAATGAGGATGATGTTCGTGAATGTGGTAGCTATATACCATCTGAGTTTTCTCAAAAGGGGTTCGATCAATGTCGAAAAGGTGTGTGTGAATATGTGAAACCTGCCCCAACTGAGGAAGAAATTGCTGAACGGAAATTGCTAGAAGAAGAAAAGCGTAAAGAAGAAGAACAACTCAGAAAAGACCAAGAATTACTGGCTCTTTTTAGCAGCGAAAATGATATTGAAAGTACCCGTGATGCTCAGTTAAATCACATAGATGGACAGATTCAAGCTATCGAAATCATTCTTGAAGGGTTAAAAGGTAATCTTGAAGATTTACAAAAAAGTCATGAACGCAGCCTAAAAAATCCAGATGTTTCCAAAAGTCAGTTGGATGCCATTCAACGGAATATTGATAGCGTTGGAAAACGTGTTCAAAACAATGAGAAAACCTTGCAAAGCAAGCTTGATGAACGAAAAAAGACTATAAGAGAATATGAGACCTATCTGGGAAGATTTAGGGACATCCTTCAAAGACGTGGTGGCGTACTTCCCTTAAAAAAAGAAGAGTAGGAATTTTTTTGAATTGAGAAAACGAGCTAAACGCCAACGGGGATAGTGGTCTCATAATTTTCGCAAGACCTGCCTGGTTTTGAAAACCTGGCAGGTCTGATAACTTCGATTTTTCTGAAAGTCTATATTTATTTAAAAGTTCCTATTACGGTACTTTCCACAACTTGATAGTATTGTCATCATGTCCTGATGCAAGCATACGTCCATCAGAACTAAAGGCAATAGATCGTACTTCGTTTTCTTCAGATCGATGAGTATGTAACTCTTTACCTGTATTGGCTTCCCAAAATATGATAGTTTCATCGCTACTGCCTGATGCAATGACACTGCCATTAGGACTAACAGCCACTGAAAAAATACCACCAAATATATCTTCAAGCCCTTTTAAAATAAGTATCGAATTTCCTGTTTGTGTATCCCATACTCTTACATTATTACTCTGATCTCCCGAAATAACTGATTTGCCGTCTGGACTAAATGCAACAGAATAAACAGTTCGCATTCCATTTCCTTGTAGTGTGTTCAATAATCGGCCAGTATCGGTTTCCCAAATTGTGATCGTTTCATTGAAACTACCGACAGCAATCAATTGACCATCAGGACTAAAAGCCACAGAGTAAATGGAATCTTCCCCTTTTATCAAACGTAATTCTCTAGCCGATTCTATATCCCAAATTCTAACTGTATTATCCCAACTTCCTGATACAAGAGTACGTCCGTTAGGGTTAAAAGCAACCGAATGTATAGCTCCTTCATGCCCTACCAATATACGGGGATTTTCTCTGGTATTTATATTCCATAACCTGATAGTCCGATCACTACCGCCTGATGCAAAAAGATGTTCTGAGTTATCTGAGTTGAAAGCAACCGTTAATACATCGCCCTGAGATTCTCGTAACGTTTTTATTTCTTTACCATTATTTATTCCCCATAATTTAACAGTGGTATCACTACTTCCAGACGCAATAATACGCCCATCAGGACTAAAAGCAACAGCGTTTACGTCACCTGTATGTCCTCGAAGCACTTTGTATAATTTAGTGGGAATGATTGATAAATTTGGTTTGTTCGGTTCTGTAGTTGATGAGGGTAAAACATCCCAAAAATCATTAATAGTTTGAGATTTTTCCTCTTGAGATGGCATTTCTAAAACATCAACATCACGTTTTGAAGAGACTGTTTCTGAAACAGTCGTGGATGATGATGGTGAAGGCGATTCTTGTTTCACAGTGATCGCGGTATTGTCCAAAGATTGCTCACCATTATCCAAAGACTGATCCTCTAAGTCGTATAATGTTTGATCAATCACATTCCTTGCAGTATTAGCGGAAATTAATACGGAATTGGCAGAACTCAACAATTTATCAGAGATTTTGTTAAGTTGTCTCCCTCCTTGAATTTTATCTAACTCATAAGCCACATAAGTACTTTCTACGGTATCCCCAATTTCTTTCAAAGTATCTTTCAACTTATTTTGAAGGTGTATCCATTCCCGACGTGATGTTTCTATTGTATCAGCATAATTTGGGTGTTTCAGTTTCAATTCAGATAACTGTTTGCTTTTTTCCTTAGTAATGGAAATTTCTCTTTCAATCTCAGTAATCTTTTTAGCAAGTTCAGGATTCATTTTTTCCAAAAAAGCATTGGTAGCCCTTTCTCCTTCTTTTTTCATCTTAGATTCCTGACAAGCGACAAATGCTAAAACAACAAAAAAGGCAATGCCCAATTTTATCAACGCATTACCTTTATAAAATTTTATTATTTTCATTAAATCTGCTCCTTAAATTAATATTTCAAAGCTAAAGCTTTGGACTCCAGTCAACCAATTTTAGGAGTTCAAAGCTTCAGCTTTGAATTTTTTTAAAAATCGTCTAACCGACAATTGTCTCCATTCAAAGCTTGGACTACGTTATTCATAATTTCCATGCGTTCTGCTTGGACACCAATCGCTATCTCTAGGGCTTTATCATTATTACCCACTTGGATTGCTGGAACAATTTCAGTTTCGCGCGTGTTTTTAAACTTCGCCCAGGTTTCTTGAAAAGTCGTGAGTTGAGCATCATCATACTTTCTTTCGTCCTTGAGCATGGCTTCAAGCACTTTTTCAAGGTCTGTGCTTGCTTGGTCAATTTCTGTTTTCAAATAATCGTGTTCTGCTTTCTCTGTTGAAACGACCATCATCATCAGATTTAAACGGGCATCAGCTAGGGCTATTTTGGCATCGCAAATTGTTTCCGCTGCCACCCATTGCATAGCAAACAAAGAACTTGCTATTATTCCAGTTATCAAAAATTTTTTCATGTAATATTCCTAGTATGGTTAACAAAAATATTTCGGAAATTTCCAAAACAAATAAATACCCGCCTTGTTTATACTAAACATCATCACAAACTGAATTTTTTGTCATGAAGATTTCTTGCTACAAATTTACAAAGATTCGCTTTGAATTCCAAACAAAATCACAGAAAAATTTACAGCAAGAAGAAATTTGGCGGACACAATCAGAATGTGTATCAATTATTTTGTGCCGTACAACGACTTGCATCGGTTTTTATCTTTGATAACCGATTCACAGTAGGGCAACATTTTTTCGGCGGGTATACCACAATTATTTTCATAAACTTTGTCAAGTGACAACCGTCTGTAATCTAACCGTTTCGCCCATCGCCACAAACTACTTGGATCTTTACAATCGGGTTCTCTTCCTCGAAGTTTCTTTGCCAATTCTACGGCGGCAACACAATCCCCACTACTCCCTAACTCCCCACAATAATACATGTGGGTAGCTAGACTTCCCCATTGTCCATAATCCGTAAACACTTTTTCTGTCATGCAGCCTACGACTTTTCCCCCACGTTCAAAAGCACGGGTGTACTCATCGTCTGAACCACAACCTACCATTTCTTCATTACCACGCGCATCATCAGCTGATGCTCTAAGTCCAAGTTTATCGACAAGGTTGCACCACGGTTGTCTTGTTTTTGTACCAATTAAAAATCCGCCTCTCATTATAGACTTCAATTGTTTTTTATTGAGATTCATGCACAATAATTTTGGTGCAGACAACCCAGCGTCCTCCAAACATTGTATTCCAATTTTCCATTCTGCATCTGGAACAACAGCATTTGCAATATTGAAAGTACTTATGCCGCTAAATATAAGTCCCGCGACTCCTAAGGTGATTTTAGTTCGTAGCATTTTTTACCCATTTTTAGTAAGTAATAGAGATAAGAATAATTTTTGCTTATTGTGTGTATTATTTTAAATCTAAAATCAAAAAGTTGTATTTTATAAGCAAAAATTGTTCCGCTTTCTATTGGTTAGTAACTGAAATTACACAGATAGCTATCAGAGTAACTCATCGCAAAATAAATTTTGCACTCCAGTAGAGACACACAGCCGTGTATCTCTACGTAACTTCCAAACCAGCCAGGTTTTAAAAATCGGCAGGTTTAATTTCAGATTTTATTGAATCCTCAGTGTTGGTTTCAATATTATTGAGTTTCGTTACCCAATCAAATTTTAAGTTATCCGAATTGATTTATGAATATTTTACATGAAACTGAAATTGAACCAGTGCCGAGTACTTAATACCTTACACAAAAGGAAAACACTATAAAATATTGTCTTAATATATTTGAGTATGTTAGTTTTATTTTATAGTGATTACTTGATTTTTGTGATTAATGTTTGATGAATTTGTTATGGTATCAAGAAATCACTTTATAGTCAATTTTTTAAGTGTGAAAAATATGTTATTGAAATAGTTCACAAAAATTCATAACACCTCTATCTTGTAAACTTTCAGAAAAATGCTTGGAGTTAAACCTTCGAGGTTTTGGAAACGCTCAGCGGTTTTTTGTGAAATTATTTATCTGAACGTTTACAATATTATTTTTCATTTTTTATTTTCCATTAATAAATCCTTCAGCCGATATTAAAATTGCTCAAGCAAGTGCAATTGGCCCACGACCCAAAAATGAAGATTTTCACAAAGCGTAAACATGGGTTGGGTATAACATTGGTTTTGGCTGCTGCACTATTTCGTGGTAGGATGCTAGCAGTGTTATGGGCAGGGGATAGTCGACTTTATCAACTATGCAAAGGTCATTTAGAACAATTAACCCGTAATCATGTTTTTGATAGGAAAGAATTATTGGTACTCACTAAAGCTGTTGGCATGGATAACCGATTTACGCCAGATATCATAGAAAATGCACTTTAAGTAGCAGATCGTTATCTGCTACTGACTGATGCTATATGGAATGAAATTACCAATACTGACTTAGCCAAACTTGCAGAATAAACAAAAAAACCACAGAATATTAGCAGAAAAACTAGTAGCAGAAGCTTTGGCAGCCGGTGGTTCAGACAATTCAACGGCCGTTCTCATTGATGTCACTGGTTTACCTCCCGCTGAGGTTCAAGATATTTTTCGAGAATGGGAAGAAATGCCTGTTATACCACCGCCTAAAGCAGGTAGCCGATTGGATGACTTTTATATTGTACGTAAACTCCATGATAGTCAACAAGGTGTGGTACTACTTGCCATATAGACATTCAGAAAAATAACTTCAAAAAACCTTCGAGGTTAAAGTTTTTGCGCGCAAAAACTTTAACCTCGAAGACAGGTTTCTAAAACCTGTCAGGTTTGGTGTGTGAAATTATTCTGATTGTAACAGATTTTGGGGACACCCCCCTAACCCCCCGTACACGGGTGGAACCAAACATCATTCGACACTTTGCTTTTTCTATTTTGGGACTTCCCCCTGTGTACGGGGGGTTGGGGGGTCGGGTGTCCCCAAAATTCGTTATAATCAGAAATTATTTATGTGAAAAACTATAGATGAAAAAAATTCACAGGAAGTTGTTTTGAAATTTCCAGATTTGTTGGCTTCGACTGATCCTGCTTGTATGGAGCGTTTTGCGCGAGAGGAATGGGCAGGGTTACGAATCCAACATCCCAATGTAGCACAAGTGATACAGCAATTACCTGGACAACGACATGCGGCTTATTATGTACAAGAATCTCTAAAAAGAAATACACTTCAAAAACTATTGGATGAAAGTAGCAAACTCCCAGCTAAAAGCGTCATTGATTGGTTACAGCAATCGACTAAAGGCTTATTAGCATTGCATCGTAAAGGCATTATCCATCGAGACATTAAACCCGAAAATTTATTTTTAACGTGTGCTAACCGTCTTGTTTTTTTAGATTTAGGGACGGTATATATTGAAGGTTTGCCTCCGATTGCAGCAGCGGCATCAGGGCAGCGTATTGTGGGTGGAACCCCTGAATTTATGACACCTGAACTTTATCAAGGTGAACGAGGTGACGTATTGAGCGACTTATTTGCTTTGGGTGTTACCGCTTATGTGCTGTTGATAGGACGTTTTTCTTATGGTCAACCTGAATCTCATATCCGCCCTTCTTTTAATGAACCAGAGCCAATTCACCAATTACACCCTGATATTTCTCTCGATCTGTCAAAAATTATCATGCGTTGTCTATCGTTAGAACATACAGAACGTCCTTATGATGCAGGTGAATTATTGGCTTGGTTACGAAAACCTATATTATTAAAAAGCAAAGAATTTGTACCATTGGTTGAACGTAATCCTTGCGTTTTTATCAGTGGGAATTTTGGATTTTTTTGTTCTAACTATATTTTTATTACTCACAAGATAAATAGAGGACTATGTTAAATTACGATCCCTTAACTCACCCTCTTGAATTACCCGTTCAAAAATTATTGGCTTATTGTGTCACGGATCGCCCCTTTTTTTTGCCACCACGCCAAGGCAGTACACCTGGGACAACTTTAAGCGGGCTATTTGGCACTGCTCTTTGGGATGTTGCTTGTATTTACAGAGATACCCCAGCCGGGGCTTGTAATAAATCACAACCCAAAGAACCTCATTGCCAAGAACCTGCTAAATGTGCTGTGTCTTGGTTATATAAACCTTATTCAACTGTTCACCGAAGAAATTTTGCACGACCCGTATTATTACGCTCGGTTGAATTGGAAGGTGAAGAACCTGTTGATGTTTTCACTTTAGAAGTCACACTTTGGGGAAGGCATGCGATAGCAGCACAAGAAGTTGTTATAGATACTCTAAAAAGAATGGGAAAATTAGGTTTGATTAGCGAAGGAACACAAGTACGCTTTGGCATCAGTAAAATTGACGCAGGCCCCTGTTTAACGTTGGCTCAGCAGCTTGAAAAACTACCCTCAATGCAAACTATTTTATTGGAGTTTCAAACCCCTTTTTTACACCAGGAAAAAACCGAGGAAGGTAAACGACAATTTTACATGCGTTCTAGTTTACCTATTGTCGATATGTTGGGTAATGTTGCTTATAACTTAGCCGCGTGGGATATGGAAGACCGAGATTTAGGTGAACAGTTAGATGGCAAAATGCGACATAACTTAGCACGTGATGCGAGAGATGTTGCTTGGGAAACTGCTGAAGGACTTTTTGTGTTACGAGCACATTTATCACCCGTAAAAATGGGAAAACGATATTCTCGTGGAAACAAAAAAATAATGTCACTACAAGGATTTGTAGGTATTGCAGAATTGGGAGGTACATTAAAACCCGCTTTACCTTGGCTACTGACATTAGCATTAGTGGGTGGTGGACAAAAACGCGCACTTGGTTTTGGCACAGTGAAAATGTGGTTGGATGCAGCTTCGTTATAAAGAAGTACAAAATATGCCGTCAATCAAATATAGCTTGACCCAAACTCGCATAGCAACTTTGCTTTCTAAGCTTTCTAATGATGATATAGCTTTTCAGAAAAAGATATTGGTATTTTGTTAAAAAAAATGTTAATTTTCACGATTCTAAAACCAAAAATGAAGAGAAATAAAAATGCTATATTTTCATTTAGTTTTGAATCCATTTCAAAAAGCAGAATTGATTAAATCCCTAGAAAACACTCGCCATAAAGGAGATTTAGCAGTCGTTAATAGAATATTGGTTGTGTTAGCTTATGCTTCGTCTCAAAACAGTGTAGAAGATATTGCCAACCTTTTACACGTCAGTACAGAATTTATTCGTACATGGGTGAAAAAATACTGATTGTAACAGATTTTGGGGACACCCCCCTAACCCCCCGTACACGGGTGGAACCAAACATCATTCGACACTTTGCTTTTTCTATTTTGGGACTTCCCCCTGTGTACGGGGGGTTAGGGGGGTGTCCCCAAAATTCGTTATAATCAGAAAAAATACATGCAAGGTGGTATAAAATTAATGACCTTTCGTAAATGATCACCGGGTCGTCCCAATAAATTAACAAAAACTCAGCGCAAAGAACTTTCAACATACATTGAACAAGGCTCTCAAAAAGCAGGATTTCCCGGTGCTTGTTGGAGAACTCCAATGATTTAAGAGCTTATCTTAAACAAGTTTGAGACATTTTACAATGTTCGTTATATCAGCCAATTATTAATAATAATGGGGTTTTCCTACCAAAAAGTACGCTTTGCCGTTGGAGGTAAAGACCCTGAAAATGCTTCTATCCGCCAAGAATGGGTAAATAAGCTTTGGCCAGAAGCACTTGCATTAGCCAACAAGCGAAATGCTTACTTGTTTTTTGAAGATGAGGCTTCGTTTCCTCAGTGGGGTACTTTGACATATACCTGGGCAATACAGGGTGAACAACCCACAGTACAAACCTCATGAGTTAGAAAAGGCTATAAGGTATTTGGGCTAATTGATTATTTCACCGGCCGTTTTTTTCTAAAACAATCGAAAAAAGATTTAATTCACAAACTTATATTGAATTTCTAAGAGATATTCTTTCAAAAACCAGAAAGCACATCGTTTTAATTCACGATGGTGCTATAGCGTTTTCCGATTGGATAAAGTATAACCTTCCCTAAATCCCCTCCTTAATTAACTAACCTTTACCCACAAGTAGCCAAAAATTATTTAATCGTATAAATAGTAAGGTTATAGAAAGTCGTAACACCCATGAAATCCAAGCACGATGAGAGGACAAATTTTTGCCAATTTTATTTTAGAGTGATATCTCCCTATAACAAAAACCTATTGATTTCAATAGGTTTACCTACTTGTGGGTAAAGGTTAGCCTTAATTAAAGAGGAGAGTTGTACCTGACGCAATCGGGAAACGCTATAAATATCATGACAGTAAAGCCGTTAAAAAATTTATGGCCGAGAAAATAAACCGTTTAACGGTATATAAATTACCGGCTTATTCACCTGATTTCAACCCGATTGAAAAAGTCTGGAAAAAAATTAAGGAGTTCGATCCTCATCTCCATTATTTCCCGACCTTTGACAGTTTGAAACTTCGAGTCGATAGTGCTTTAACAAATTTTGGTATCCTCTCTAAATTAGGAGGTATCTTCCATAACAAAACAGACACGCAGGAATAACTCTAGCAGTTACCATGCTTTTTTTAGGATACGAAGCTATAATTTTATCAAGTGATTGTCTACTACGGGCCACATGGTAATGCAGGAGTTTTCGTCTTATTTTTCTGCCTAATTAGTTCGGCAAGGGAAGGCTTTTGATTTGCGGAGCTTACTCTATCATAAACATATTCATAGACTCTAACTCCCAATTTTTTAGCATCAAGGCAAAAGTTTTTGCGCGCAAAAACTTTTGCCTTGATTTGAGTTATAGTTAAATTTGATTTTTTCCTTGATTTGTTTAAAGTTTATTATTATACACTTAGAAGCATTCCCATTCAACGACCCCAGTGCCTACAACGGATTTAACGAAATAAACGAATGAGTCGTGTAAAACTTTCAAAGCTCAAAAATACACACCTTATTAAATTCTCATCTAATCCTATAATAAAAATCCGCTTATTTCGTTAAATCTGTTGTACTATAATACCTTAATGAAAAAAGAACACAGGAGATAATCTATGAAAAAAACCTTTAATATTGCAGGCCCTTGTCATCCCAATAAGCACTACATGCTCCCCTCCCAGGAAAGGTGTCAAGGTCTTATGCAACTGATTGAACAAAACCAGTATTTCGTTATTCATGCTGCCAGGCAATCTGGCAAAACCACGCTCTTGCTAGAACTCACGAAGCAATTGAACGAAACAGGGGATTATTATGCCTTGTATTGTTCACTGGAAACAGCGCAGGGAATTAATGAAGCTAAAGAAGGGATTTCAGCCATTGTGAAAACCCTAAAATTTAAAGTGGAAATGAACGAGCCATTGAGCCATTATTCTTTTGCACAACAAGCGGATTATTCAGATTTTACCACTATTTTGCTCAGGGAACTTTCGCAATTTTGTCGACAGTTAGATAAGCCTTTAGTCATTTTTTTTGATGAATCCGATTGCTTGACAAATGGGACATTAATTACGTTTTTACGACAATTGAGAGATGGGTATATCAGTCGTAATGAAATTCCTTTCGTTCATTCCATTGCGTTGGTGGGTTTGCGAAATATCCGTGACTATAAGAGTGATATTCGCAATGATCGAGAAACATTAGGGAGTTATAGTCCATTTAATATTGTTAAAGCTTCAAAAACGTTGCGTAATTTCACGCCCGATGAGATAACTCAACTCTATGCCCAACATACACAAGAAACGGGGCAAGCATTTTCACCGCAAGTTATCCAGAAAGTTTATGAGAATACTCAAGGACAACCTTGGTTAGTGAACGCCATTGCTTGTGAAATTGTTGAGCAAATTCTTGAATTTGATGTTTCAAGAGAAATTTTGCCAACGCACGTTGAGCAAGCCGTGCAAACTATCATTCTGCGACGTGATACACATATTGACAGTCTGATGGAACGCCTAAAAGAAAAACGAGTCCAAAAAATCATTGAACCTGTATTGATTGGTGACAGTCAACGCTATGATTTGCTGGATGACGATTATCAATATGTGCTTGATTTGGGATTATTGCGGGAAACGGATAGACACATTGTACCTTCTAATCCCATTTATGGGGAAGTGATTATTCGTACCCTCAGTTTTCGCTCTCAAAAGGAATTTGATGAAGTTTCTGTTCTCAAACCCAGTTATCTCACTAATGGAAAACTCGATATGAAACAGTTGCTTTCCGATTTTCAGCAATTTTGGCGGGAAAATAGTGAGATTTGGGTCAATCGGTATCAATACCGAGAAGCGGCTCCCCATTTAGTGATGCAAGCGTTTTTGCAACGAATAGTTAATAGTGGCGGACGAATTTCCCGCGAGATCGCATCAGGGAAGAGACGACTAGATTTGTGTGTGCATTATCAAGAAAACCGTTATCCGATTGAATTGAAATTACGCTATAGGGACAAAACCTATAAAGAAGGGCAGGATCAATTAGCGGATTACATGGATAAACTTAACTGCGCTGAAGGTTGGCTCATAGTTTTTGATAAACGCAAAACTGTTTCATGGGAGGAAAAGATTTTTTGGCAAACCAAGTCGGTTGCTAAGAAAACCATCCATGTTGTTGGGTGTTGATTATCGGTATAGTACAAGGAAACGAAGTGGCGAAACGCCCATTACGTGGATAAACTAACGTGCATGAAATAATTTGCCCATGAGTTGAGTCAAACTTTTTAGTTTTTAAAAAACTAAAAGGTTTAGTTGTCGATTTTATTTCATGCACATTCCTAAACGAATTAGGGAAACCTGAATAAGTACTGAAGCACAAATTTTCAGGTTCTTTTTTTGCCTCCTTCTTCTAGCAGGTGGGCAACCAAAAAAAATATTGCTTTACTGAAAATTTATGGTTCGATATTTATTGGAAGACATACATAAAAACGACTCCCAACCCCAACTTCACTTTCAACCCCAATTGTACCATTACATTTTTCAATCAGTTCCTTACATAATACTAAGCCTAAACCATTGCCTTTTTCGCTGGCTGTACCATAAGTGTGAGCTACGTTGACTCGGAACATCTTGTTGATGTCTTCGGATTTGATGCCAATACCAGTATCTGTAATTGATATTTCAACTACGTTGTCCTCTATTGGTTCGGCAGTGATGCGTATTGTGCCAGATTTTTGCGTGAATTTGATCGCATTTGAAATCAGGTTTCTGAAAACGGTATTTAGCATGTTTTTATCAGCAAAAACCGATATATTTTCACCAATATTAGCAAAAATATTAATCTCTTTGCGATCTGCTGTGTTATATTGCAATTCAAGATTCCGATAAATTAAATCTTGCAAAGTCAGTGTTGTTGGGTTGGATTGCAATCTACCTGTTTGTGATTTTGACCAATTTAGTAGGTTGGTTAGCAAGTCGTAACCATTATTAGCGGATTGCATAAGCATTTGAAGATCTTTTTCTCTTTCTTTGGCATCCATTTGCGTTCCTTTAGTCACTAATATTTCGGCTAAACCTTGTAAGATGAAGAATAGGTTACCTAAATCATGACCAATAATAGAGAAAAGCTTATCTTTGGTGACAAGGGCTTCTTGCAGTTTTTCTTTGGCTGCTTGGAGTTCAAGGTGAGTATTAACCCGAACGAGTAATTCTTCTTGATTGAAAGGCTTAGTGATGTAATCTACTGCTCCTAATTTCAAGCCAGCAATAACCTCACTTTTTTCCTGTTTGGCAGTGAGGAAAATAATCGGAATATTTGCCGATAAAATGTCTTGCTTTAATCGCCGGCACACTTCAAAACCATCCATACCCGGCATCATAATATCCAACAAAATAAGATTAGGATGTTCATTTTTTATGGACTCCAATGCCATAGCACCATCTTGAGCAAGGATTGTATCACAGCCATTTTTATCCAGTAAATCCGCTAACAAACTTAGATTTTCAGGGTTATCATCTACAATTAAAACAACAGGTTGTTTCATCATTTGGTTTATCCTTATTAATCATCTATATTGAGTGAAGTACAGCAAAACTTTGTTTCTGGAATGGAACGAAGCGGATTTTCCGAAACTTTGTAACATTTTCTATGGATAACCCCAACGGGGTTGAACTTATAGCTGATAGTTAAATTTTCATTCAACCCCGTTGGGTTGAGGTTTACATATTTACCTTATGTTTATACATAAGGCTATTCGCGTTTTACCCCTTCGGGTTATTTAAAGCGTTTCCCGATTGGATAAAGTACAACCTCCCCTAAATCCCCTCCTTAAATTAAGGCTAATCTTTACCCACAAGTACCTAGAGCAATTTTTGGAGTCCAAACCTTCAGGTCTGGCAGTTCGCGATGTTCAGGTTTGGCAGGAGCGAAGGACTCCAAAAACCCAAACCTGAAGGTTTGGACTCCAAAAACACCTGGGTACTTGTGGGTAAAGGTTAGCCTTAAATTAAGGAGGGGACTTGTACCTGACGCAATCGGGAAACGCTATACCACATCTATGGCTATTCACGAACACTATATTAACAATGGCTTTACAAAATCTGGAAAGTCTTTAATTGCCTTCTGAATATTTACTACTTTAAAAGTTTGAGTACTTTCTAGTAATACTTCACCATAATGAATAAAAGCTGGGACATTATATTTGTTTCCCAGTTCTATCATTTTTTCAGCCAACTCACCAGCAATCTTTATTTTTATTCCTGTACTGGTTTTTTTCCAAAGCGGCATCACCTCCTGTTCAAATTGATTTCTCAATTCTGAGATATTAGTAATTTCAGCTATATTCAATGTATTATCAACCTTCGTACTCGCAATTTGGGAAGTAACAGTGGCAGATTTATTGGTGTATTTGAGGTAATGAGATAACTTGCTTAGTAATTCAGAAAAATTAACCGGTTTAGTTAAATAACCATCAAAATTGTATGCATCAATCTTATCTTCCGCATTTTTTATAGCACAAGCGGTTAAAGCAATAACTGGAATATTGGCAGTATTTGGATTGTTTTTTAAATGTTTGTTGGCAGTGTAACCATCCATTAGCGGCATTTTTAAATCCATTAATATCAGATTTGGATGATATTTTTCCACAAATAGCAACGCTTCTTGTCCATTTTTAGCACCGATAACTTCCAAATTAACTTTTGATAAAAACTTCTCAATCAAAAAACGATTAGTTTTGATATCATCTACTACCAATATTCGCGCTTTCTCAAAGGTAATATTGTTAGGATCAAAAATATTGTCTGGTTTCGATTTCTCTGTAATAGCAACCGTTTTGACCTTTTGTAAAGTGATTTCAAAACGACTACCTTTGTCAAGAGAACTTGTGACGGAAATTTTACCATTCATCATTTCGACCAGACGTTTAGTGATAGCAAGTCCTAGCCCAGTTCCACCATATTCACGAGTACTCTGCCCATCCTGTTGTTTGAATGCTTCAAAAATCAATGTTTGTTGGTCGAGTGAAATACCAATACCACTATCTTCTATAGCAATTACCAAATCTATGTGATTATGATTTGTATAAATATTAGCACATAGTTTGATATAACCGTGTTTAGTAAATTTAACCGCATTACCAATTAAATTCAACAATACTTGGCGCAAACGAATTTCATCCAAAAATAGAGCCGATGGTAAATTACCATCAATTTCCATAATAAATTCAAGCTTTTTTTCGGAAAACTTGAGACTGAAAATTTGTTGTAATTCATTAAAAATAACTCGTGGATTTATCGCTTCATAGTGAATTTCTAGTTGTCCCGCTTCAATTTTAGATAGGTCAAGTACATCATTAATTAAAGTCAGGAGGCTTTTACTTGCTGTTTGAATGGCATCAAGATAGCTTTGTTGTTTTTTATCAGTAGTTTCAGAGATAAGTATATCACTAAAACCAATTATCGCATTCATGGGAGTGCGGATTTCATGGCTAATGTTAGCAAGAAATTCACTTTTGGCACGATTGACTGCATCTGCTTGTTCTTTGGCTTGCATTAAAGCGATTTCAGCTTGTTTGTGTTCTGTGATGTCTTGTGTAATACCTGTTAAAAATACTATTCTTTTGTTTTTATCTCTAATTGCCTTGCCAATTGCATGTACCCATTTTTGGGCGCCATCCCTTAAAATTAAACGATACTCAATATCCCATGGTGTACCATACTTCATTCCTCGTTGAATATGAGAGACATCATATTCTCTGTCATCCGGATGAACAATTTCAACAAATGATTCCAAAGTTGCTTCATCGCGATTAAGTCCAAATATACTAAAAAGTTCGTCAGACCCACTTATCTTATTGATTGTTGTATCCAATTTCCAAGAACCAATATGTGCCATTTTTTGGGCTTTTTTTAGATTTTCCTCACTCTCTTTCAATGCTTGTTCAGCTTGCTTGCGTTGAGTGACATCATGTAAGATTTTAAATTTGGAAACACTACCTTCGTTATTTTGAAGAGGCATATCAAATACGTCATAGTATTTATCTTGTTTAGATGAATACCACTCCCATTGTATGAAATCGCCAGCAAATACTCTTTCGTTTTTACACCACGGACAAACTTCGGTTCTGTTATGGAGATATGAATAACATTTACGTCCATTAACTGAGCCATATTCTTGTTCGAGCACCTGATTAACATATTCTATGTCAAACTGTTTACTGATAATATAAACGCCATTGGGTATGGCATTTAAAATACTGAGCGATTTATCACGTTCTTTTTCAAATTTCTCCGCAAGCAATTTAAACTGTTTTTCACTTTTTTGCAATTCTTGATGGGAAAGAAAAACTCCCAAACTCTCACCAATGTGCTGTCCAAAATCACGAAACAGATTAAGTTCATTTTCGGTCCATACCCTTGCATAAGAACATTGGTGTATTCCAAACAACCACGGTTTACCGAGTTTTGGATAGATAGCGAGACATAGCTGGGTTTGAACTGAAAACTGTTCGGCTATTGGGGGTAGTTTGTATTCGGACTTAGGGCCAAAGGCAATCGGCCCCGTTGCGGACAAAGTGTCTTTTATTAGTTCAGAAGTCGCAGGGTCCATCGGAATGTCGGTATTGAGAATATTAGCACCGGGGTATTTTGGCGTTATAACTTCTATTGGTACACACCAACTGGGTGCAGTTGGAACACAGGGGTACATGAGCCAAGCCCGATCACACTTAAATATCGACAATGTTACCTTCATGGCATTATCCATCATTTGAGTCATCTCTTGTGCTTCATTGATGGTTTTCACCAAAGTATCCAAACTCGAAAGATGGTGAACATGGTCTTGCAATTGAATATTTTTTGCTTCCAGTTGTTTTTGCAAATTGTGAATAGTCAAATGTTTGTTGATACGAGCAATCACTTCCTCAAGTTGAAAGGGTTTGATAATGTAGTCAACGGCACCGATTTCAAGCCCTTTAACTTTATCAACAGATTCAGTTTTGGCGGTTATAAAAATGATGGGGGTGTCTTTTGTCACTTCATTCTGTTTCAAACGGCTGCAAGTTTCAAAACCATCCATTCCCGGCATTATAATATCCAACAAGATTATATCTGGTTTGATATGAGTAATTCGTTTGATGGCATCTTTTCCATCTTTAGCTGCTATCACCTTAAAGCCAGCATCACGCAAGCAATTTCGTAGCACGTCTAGATTGTTTGGTTCATCATCTACAATTAAAATTTTATTTGTCATTTTTCTTTCAAGCCATTCACTTAATTCCCCTATTTGATATTCTTTAATAAAGGCTTGTACTTGAGCAATAAAAGGTTTTAGGTTAACATCTGATTCACTCAAAATATCTATAGCGTTTCCCGATTGGATAAAGTACAACCTCCCATAAATCCCCTCCTTAATTAAAGAGGGAACTTGTACCTGACGCAATCGGGAAACGCTATATCATATTCATCTATGAGAATGACCATTTAATTTTATCCTGATTATAACGAATTTTGGGGACACCCCCCTAACCCCCCGTACACAGGGGGAAGTCCCAAAATAGAAAAATTAAAGCAAAGTGTCGAATGATGTTTGGTTCCACCCGTGTACGGGGGGTTAGGG
>JAUCGK010000217.1 GCA_030378085.1 Candidatus Parabeggiatoa sp. HSG14 | reverse complement strand
TATTTATCAATATCTTTGCCAATGTCAAAAATTGTTATTTCATTTATTAGGTACGATTTCCAGAAATTTAAGCAATATTGGTTTTGGGAAATCCTAGCGTAATGAATTTCACTCCTATCGTCATATAATTTTTTAATTGGCATAGATATTGATTTCTTTTATTAAATCAATTTATAAATATTAACTACTTTGAAACCCAAAAAATTAATAACTTCAATATTGTATTTACGCAAACTCACTATTTTAAAAGGGGTGAAGGATATGTTTATTTCATCTATTAATTTTTGCGAGTTATTGTCAAAATTAAAATTTATAAAAATTGGTATAAGTTTTGCCAAGTAAAATTTATTAAAAAAATCTATTTAACTATTTTATTAGTGATTTATAGATATTCCTGCTTTTATGATGAGATTACTAAAAAAGGTATGGTTCAAAAGGGTAAGATGGAGTCTAAACCGTAAGGCTTTGGAACGCCCAAACCTAAAAGTTTGGACTCCACCTCAATCCGTGAATTGAACTATACCCTAAAAAATGAGGCTAACTATGACAAGCAAGCAAATTGAATACGGCAACATGGGAGAATGTAACAAACCAAAAGCTCATGACAAAGTTTTTATTCATGATAATACTGAGAAAAAAAACAATGCTCACAATATCAAAGAAAACAATAATGTTTCGCCAGAAAATATTCTTTCCCCTGGCATTCGCTTACGTAACGCACGAGAAAAAAGCAAAATGTCAATTAAGGATACAGCTAGTCAGCTTTTTTTAAAAACTTTTGTTATTAGGGCACTTGAAGGTGATAAATATGAAGTATTACCGCCTACTGTTTTTGTTCGTGGTTATCTGCGTAATTATGCTAAATTACAAAAAATTCCGCCAGATTCTGTCATAAACTCTTTTGAAAAAATGATCGAAAAACAGCCAATGCTGTCACCTATTGCTTCTCAAATCAGACCGAGATTCATGCGAGGTCAACAAATTATCAGCCAAGATTTATGGTCAACTATTGGAACATTTTTTGTTATTATTAGTTTAATAGCATTTATAGTATTGTGGCCATTGTATCCAATTGAAAGTGCTGTTCCAAACTCGTCGAGTAAAGATTCATGGTCTCATTCATTTCTCTATAAACCTACAGAACCTAGTATAGTTTCACCAACTGTTATGGAGCAGATTGAGCCAAAGGTAGATACTCAAGTGATAACAAAAAAAACTCTACCCACTGGAATACCAATTGCTCCATATAAAGCTATGCGGGTGTATTTTAGAGAAAGGACATGGGTAAAAATTACTGACCAAGAAAATCAGGAATTGTATCACGACATTGGTAAAGCAGGTGAATCATTGCCATTGCAAGGCATCCCGCCATTTAGGATTGAAGTTAATCATCTTAGTGGGGTAAATATTGAATACAATGGTAACATGAACAACATAAAAACCTATCCTAAATTGGGGGAATTTACTTTTATCATTGGTAGTCCAGTTTATAAACCTGAAAAAATGGGTACAATTTCACCAACTATTTCTGCTCAAATTAACCCAAAGGAAAATGTTCAAGTGGTGATAGAACAATCTTCATCCTTTGAAAAAGCTATCAAGCCATATCAAACAATGCGGGTGCATTTTAAAGAGAAATCGTGGATAAGAATTACCGATAAGAAAAATAAGAAACTGTATCAAGACATTGGTAATACTGGTGAGATATTAATGGTGGAAGGAATTCCACCATTCAAAATGAGAGTAGGTAATTTTGACGGGGTGAATATCGAATATAACGGCAACATCAAAAGCGTAAAAGCTTATCCTAAATTAAAGAAACGAACTTTTATCATCGGTAAAAATCCTAATTCTTAAATTTGGAAAGCCCAAACCTAAAGGTTTGGACTCCATGGAAACTCCAAACCTAAAGGGTTTGGACTCCAAGTCATTTTACACCAGAGAATCAATCATGCCTATTAAACGAGTGCTTTCAACTGGAAAATTTCCCGTAAAAATTTATACAGATGATATTGAATCAGAAGCCCAACAACAATTACATGAACTCTCTACCTTGCCATTTATTCATAAACACGTTGCTGCTATGCCTGATGTTCATGCTGGTATCGGCGCGACTATTGGATCGGTGATTCCAACGCGAGGTGCCATTATTCCGGCGGCTGTTGGCGTTGATATAGGCTGTGGGATGTCAGCCATTCAATTATCATTAAAAGCTAATGATTTACCTGATAATTTATCTGGCATGAGATCGCAGATTGAGCAGGTGGTTCCCGTAGGTTTTGATATGCACCAAAATCTTGCTATAGATAAAACGCTTGTCGTCACAATGAACGAGCGATTAAATATCTTGCTCCAAAAGCATCCTGCCCTTGTCAAAATGAAGAAAAATTTCCATAAAGATTGGCAGTTACAAATGGGTACTTTGGGAGGCGGGAATCATTTTATTGAAGTGTGTCTTGATGAAAACCAAAATGTTTGGGTGATGTTGCATTCTGGCAGTCGCGGTGTTGGTAATATCATTGGGCGTTATTTTATTGGACTTGCCAAAAAAGACATGGAAAAATGGTTTATCAACCTTCCAAATAAAGACTTAGCCTATCTCCCACAAGGAACAGAGCATTTTGAAGATTATTGGCAAGCGGTATTATGGGCACAAGAATATGCAAGGATTAATCGTCAAGAAATGATGCGTTTGATTTTGGAAACACTTTCTCAGACAGATTTACCGTCCTTTCAAGTGATGGGCGAGGCTATCAGTTGCCATCATAATTATGTGGCTATGGAAAATCACTACAAATCAAATATTTTTTTGACAAGAAAGGGAGCAATTAGTGCGAAAGAAGGAGAATGGGGCATTATTCCAGGAAGTATGGGTACAAAATCTTTTATTGTTCAAGGTAAAGGCAATCTTGAAAGTTTCTGTTCTTGTAGTCATGGAGCAGGGCGACGAATGGGACGCAAGGAAGCAAAACGACGTTTCAGTGTTGACGATATGATAACACAAACACAAGGAGTAGAATGTCGTAAAGATGAAGATGTCATTGATGAAATTCCGGCTGCTTACAAACCGATTGATGAGGTGATGGAAAATCAAAATGATTTAGTAGAGATTGTTCATACTTTGAAACAAGTGGTTTGTATTAAGGGCTAAGGAATGTGCATGAAATAATTAGGGCAATCATAAAGATTGCCCCTACGTAATGTGATGATTTGTAGGGGCAATCTCTTGTGATTACCCTTACGTTTCCTAAGCCCTTTTGTGAAAATAATGTTCCCAAAAATTTCCGGTTGACATTTTTTTTAGGGAACATCGGTATTTTATTTTCCAATTCATTAACCAATTAAAAAATTTCTTAATAATCCTGTAAAAATACAAGGCTTTGCTAAGGCTCTACATTGAGTTTTAGACAACATTATTAGGATATTTGACAGTAAAAAAAATTCTGTCGTATTTTAATTTTCTAATTATATTTTATCATATTTAGAAATAAGCCATAGACGGATATAAATATCCTATCGTTTTATGAAACTTAAGGAATGAGGATTTAATAATTTGCAAAATTTTGGTGCTAAACCTGACAGGTTTTAAAAACCTGTCAGGTTTCAACTTTCGTATTTTATTGAATCCTCATTCCTTATCACCTATTAGTTTATCAAAAATAGTACAATGTCTCGTAAGGTAACGTGCATAAATTAAATTCGACAACCACTCCCTAGCCTAGCCCTCATCGTTATACACAAATATTTAAGTAGTTGATTTTATTGTAGGGTGTATAAGCATCAGCGTCATACACAAAATCACTAAAAAGGTGGATGACGCTCCGCTTATCCACCCTACATCCAGCAAATTTTGACTTGTGTATAAGATGTGAGCCTAGTCTCTAAAAATGATGAGGAACGCACTGAATTACTGAGATATTAAAAAACAGACAGATGTTTATTAACGAGACAAATGAACCCGTTCAATCTCCTAATCTATTGTACTTAATATTCAATAAGTTAAAAAAAATGATAGGATAATTTTCAAGTTTATAACATAAAAAAATTGACTTTTTTAAATAAATTTATGTACAATCATAAAAGTTTTTTTATAAATTCTTAAATCCTCATTGATATTTCAAAAATTTGTTATTTTGTCATCAACTCATAAGGTATTGTGTTAGAATAACACAATTGCATTTTGTTGCATTTTAATTTAATTTTTTAAGTTTTGTTGTTACACTCAACTAAGGGGTATTATCATGTTTATAAAACGGGGGTTATCCCTGGCATTAGTTAGCATTTTTCTTTACATGTTGTCTAATTCCGCTTTAGCAGCAAGTAAAGAGGCAGAGGCTGCTAAAAAAAAGGAACTTAACAATGAATGTGTTGGGTGTCATATTAATGTGAATCCAGGTATTGTTAGGCAATTTCTTGATAGCCCAATGTCAAATCCACCGGAAAAAGTGGATGCCGTTGTCTGTACAGATTGCCATGGCGAAGATCATGAAACTGCAGATGATTACAAAAATGCAGAAATGCCTACACCAGAAACCTGTGGTGAATGCCATGAAGATCAAGTAGATCAACTGCGTGAAGGTAAACACAATTTAGCTTGGTTTGCCATGAAATCTCAAATTGCCTGGCATGGGCAACCCGGTTCAATTTCTCAAGAAGGTTATCGTGGTTGTTCTGGTTGTCATAAAATTGGCCAAAAAGGTTTAAAAGGTATTATGCAAGGTGTCACTGGCGAAATTGAACATGACGACGGTGAGGAACAAGAAAATTATCGTTATGGTAATGTGCAATGCGATGCTTGCCATACCCGCCATACCTTTAATAAATCAGAAGCACAAGATCCCAGAGCTTGCTCCAATTGCCACATGGGGTTTGACCATCCGCAATGGGAAATGTATATGTCCAATAAGCATGGAGTTATTTGGGACATTGAAGGAAATAAAAATGTACGTGGACGTGCGCCTACTTGTCAATATTGCCACATGTCAGAAGGCAATCATGCGGTGAAAACATCTTGGGGCTTTTTAGGGTTACGCATTCCTACCAAACATAATGTGCTTGCACTTGCTGAACAAAATCCTTCACTGAAGGAACCTTTGGAGAAACTTGCAAAACTTTTGCCAGAAGGCAACTATATAGATGTAGATGATGATCCAGAATGGGTGCTTGATCGTGCTTTGATTTTTCAAGCGGCAGGAATACTAGATGCAAATCTTCAACCTACTGAACGCTTCATTGAAATCGTTGTACAAGGCAAAGCGGCTCATGCACCTGATGACTTTAATGAAAACCGCGTCATCATGAAGGAAACGTGCAATGAATGTCATTCTAAACATTTTGTAGACGTACATTTCAAGGCTTCTGATGAAATCATCAAGGCAGCAGATCATGAATTTGCTAAAGCTATTAAAACTGTCCAAGGCTTGTACAAGGATGGTATTTTAAGAACGCCACCAGAATGGAAGTATGCACCAGATTTGTTGCAGTACTACGATGCTAAAACCAAAGTGGAACAAGAACTCTATCTGATTCTGTTAGAATATCGTCAACGGGCTTTTCAAGGGGCTTTCCATGGTAGCAATGATTACATGCATTGGTATGGTTGGGCACCGTTGAAAACTGCTGTGGCAACAATTCTTGAAGAATCCAGAAAAATGCGTGCTGAACATGAGGCGAAACACGCAAAATAAAGCGGGTGTGTTTTCTAAGTAATAATAAACGGGAGAGAGGAAAAACCTTTCTTCCGTTTTTTTATGGGAATATACTTTAAAAAAAAGCCCAAACCTGAAGGTTTGGACTCCAGTGTCACTATTTCATTAATCCGTTATACTATCATTAAAAGGAATCAAAATGCTAAAACGATGTTTATTATTTGGCATACATTTTTTATTTTTATGTTTTGCCATTCTTCCAGCTTCTGCAAATACACTAGAACAAGACGGGTTATTTGCTAAAATACACACTGACAAAGGCATTATCACCGCTCAATTGTTTTATAAACACGCGCCTCTGACAGTCATGAATTTTATCGGTTTAGCAGAAGGTCATCTTGCTTGGCAAGATGCAACGGGTAAATCAACCACTAAGCCATTGTACCAAAATTTAATTTTCCACCATGATCGGGATTTTATGGTACAAACAGGTGATCCAACGGGCAAAGGGACAGGTGGCCCTGGTTTCATGTTTGCAGACGAGTTTCACCCTGAACTGGGGCATGACAAAGCGGGCATATTATCTATGGCAAATAGGGGACCAAACACCAATGGCAGCCAGTTTTTTATTACCCGCAAACCTGCTCAATGGTTGGATAATCGCCACAGCATTTTCGGTGAAGTGACAGAGGGCTTAGAGATTGTAAAACAAATTAAGCGGGGTGATAAATTAGAACGTATTGCCATTATCCGTGTAGGAAAAGATGCCAAGACTTTTAATACAAAAGAAGCGCATAAATTGGCAGAAAATAACCGAAAGGCTTTACATAAAGCTGCCGAAAAAAATCTTCCTCAAGAAATAGGTGCGTTGGATCCTACCAAAGTACCGAAGCCAGAACAACCTCTCATATCTCCCGGTGATTTTGAATTTCTTGTGATTGGTCATACAGAAATGCGTTCTCATCTGCAAGGCAAGATTTTTTACTATGATCATAAATCTGCCTTGGCTTTTGCCAAAAAGCTCGTGCGTTATGCCCGTTCTAAAGAGGTTGTCTTTGATAAATTAATCAAGCAATACTCGGACATGGATAGAAATACACGTACTCGTAATATCACTGACAAAGGATTGCCTGCTCCCATGAAAAATATTTTTCGTCTAAAATCGGGACAAATCAGTGAACCACTTGACACACCGATGGGTATTTATATTTTTCATCGTTTGCCATTTCAGAAAAAGTAGTACAACGAATTAGAGAAATAAACGAATATCTCCTAATTTTGAATTGATAAAATAGAGTATAATTGTATCTTCTCTAAATTTCCTGGCAAAAACCTGACAGGTTTCCAAAACCTGTCAGGTTTGGATAAGTTCACCTCTATTTTTTGAGAAGATACGTATAATTTTTAAAACCAACTCCGGAAAATTCGTTTATTTCGCTAATTCGTTGTACTAAATGGTGTTGAATCAAAACTTGTGTAAAATTATATTATCCATCGCTCTTGTTGCAGCAACATAAAAAATATTAACCTCTTCCTTAAGTTTTTGAAAGCTAAAGTCTTCAGGTGTTTTCATCGCATTTTCTAATTGTTCGCAAGTGATAAAATCTTCTTTGACCATTTGGACATTTGAATATTCTTGTCCTTTTGCTTTATGAGTCGTGGTAAAAATGATACCCGCTTCTTCCTTAGGAACAATACGTTGTTTGATTTGCTTACTTATATCAAATAAATCTTCTTTATACTTTAGAACAAGTTCACAAATATTTAATAACTTACGATTTTGTGACGCTTTCGCAAAATCCGTTAATGCTTTAAAACTATTGAATCGCCTTATAAATTTCTCATCAATTTTATCATAATTCTCTTTATACAAATAAAAAACACTGCGAACCCTGCTACTCATGAAGCCATAGCTCTCATAACCGCCTTCAAAGTAAAAGCTCAGTTTACCTGGCAAATAGCTGATTGCTTCACTAAAAAGCTTCAAAACACTTCTCGAAATAACCGCTCTTTGCTGTCCTTCATAGCTTGAAAAATTGACAATATCAGTTTCTTTATCTGTCCCTTTGATTTGAAGAGGATGGTTCATCTTATCCAAAACGCAATAACCACGATTAACAATTTTAGAAACTTCTTGTGCAAAAGAATTACCAAAGCGGAAAGTCTGTGTCAATGAATATTCTGTACACTCTATTTTTTCCAACGCATTAATGGCATAACGAAAAGAATAAATTTGTTGAAAGGTATCCCCAACGAAAACCCTTGAAGCCTTTTGCATTTTTAGTACATCTAACATAACGCCCGATAAATCTTGTGCTTCGTCAATCAAAATAATATCGTAAAACAAAATAGGCTTTGATAAGTGAAACATCTTCAAGTAAAAATCATGGATTGTCGGGATTTCCTTCTTCTTCATTTTGGTCAAAATACTTTTGACTGTTTTTAAAATGAAATCATCATAACAAGACAAAAGATATTCTATCTGAAAGGTTGGTTCTGTCTCATCCTTATAATGAGTAAGTAGCTCATTATCTATGTAAATATGAGAAGAATTAAGATAAAAAATCATCATATCCTTTACAAGCCATGAAATGAGTAAAAGACGTTCAAGTTTTTCGTTTATTTCCCCCCTCACGTAATTATCTAAAATTGTCCATTCACCGAAATCTTCAACGAGTTCATAATCAAAACCATTGGCACGTTGATAAGCTAAAGCATGAAAAGTACGAACAGTTATATTTTTAATATTTGCACACTTTCTTTTCATTTCATCAGAAGATGATCTATTAAAGGACAAATATAAAATTCGGTGATTTGGTCTTTGCTTTGCGTATTCTAAAAGTGTCGTGGTTTTGCCACTGCCTGCGACCGCATTAACCTTTAAAATATGCTCAGGTGCATTAACAACAGCCCATTGCTCAGTAGTTAAGTTCATAAAATTTGTTACTCATTAAAATTATTTCTGATTGTAACAGATTTTGGGGACACCAGACCCCCCTAACCCCCCGTACACGGGTGGAACCAAACATCACCCCCCTAACCCCCCGTACACGGGTGGAACCAAACCATCATCATTGCATTATCAGCCAGTGTGTTTGGTTCCCAACAACAGGAAAGTTTAGAAGCTGGTTGTAATGCGTTTTTGTCTAAACCCATAAACATAGATAAATTTTTACAGGTATTAGCTAC
>JAUCGK010000216.1 GCA_030378085.1 Candidatus Parabeggiatoa sp. HSG14 | reverse complement strand
ATAAGACGGTTATTATATGATATTTATACATTTCAAGTAGTTACTCTATTTCACCGATGACGCTTATTTTAAATCTTGTTGATTTTTAAACGTTTTTTAAATAGTTGAGGATAGTCAAGTTGTTGGCGAAGGTATTAATGCAAAGAATAGTTATACTAAAATTATGTTATAATAAAATTCAGTAATTACAAATTTCCAACTCCTCAATTTGATTTGTATTTGAACTGTGTATACAATTCGTAGTTGTGTCACGTTAAAATTATGATGTAAGTATCAATGGTGAAAACATTGATATTAGCTTTTGCTTGTACTAATTGTAGTGTCCATTCAGAAACGTGTATTTTTGATTACAAATCATTAACCTCAAGATTCAAAGACAGAGAACTAAAAGGGGTTATAGTGTTGAGAAATTAATAGTGTTTTTGGATAGACTGAGAACCTCCCGTTGTTCCACGAGTAAAAATTTACTTAACGATCCAAAATGGGCGTGTAGAAATTTAGTTCAACATTAAGTGTTAAGTTTATGGTTATTTTGTGACGACACCATTTTAAGAACATTAAAGCACTAATACTCTGAGTAAACATTCCCATGTTTGTTGATAGGTTCTCTAAAGGGAGATTTAGATGACAACTCAGATACAAGATTATGGTCCCAATCCAGTTTCTGTTCGTGAAACGGATAAATATAAAGAAGAATACGTGAAAGACTTTGTTGAACGCTGGGATCAATTGATCGATTGGGATGCACGAACGAAAAGTGAAGGTCACTTTTTTATTGATGTTTTGCGTCAAAGAGGTGCTCAAAAAATTCTGGATGTAGCAACGGGTACAGGTTTTCATTCTGTGCGTTTGTTGAAGGCAGGTTTTGATGTTATTAGTGCAGATGGTAGTACTGAAATGCTTGCTAAAGCGACGGAAAATGCCCGTCGTAAAAGTCTTATTCTACACACTGTAAATGCTGATTGGCGTTGGCTTGAGCGCGATGTACATGAAAAATTTGATGCGGTTATTTGTTTAGGTAATTCATTTACTCACCTCTTCTCAGAAAAAGACCGCCACAAAGCATTGGCTGAATTTTATGCAGTGTTACATCATGACGGTGTTCTCATTTTGGATCAACGCAATTATGATAGTATTCTCGATCAGGGTTTTTCTTCAAAGCACGTCTATTATTATTGTGGAGAAAATGTGAAAGCAGAACCTGAGCATGTAGATGAAGGTTTAGCTCGTTTTCGTTACGAATTTCCAGATAACTCCGTCTATTATTTGAATATGTATCCGCTACGCAAGAATTATGTGCGAACTCTGATGAAAAAAGTGGGGTTTCAAAATATTACAACTTATGGCGATTTCCAAGAAACATACCGTCATGATGAGCCTGACTTTTTTATCCATATTGCCGAAAAACAAAGTGAAAGAAATAAGGAAATGGAGAAAGCAAATAAATGACTTCAGGATATTCTACCATAGTAGAAAATGCCCGTACTTACTATAACAGTGATGATGCTGACAATTTTTATGCCATCACTTGGGGAGGGGAAGATATTCATATTGGTATTTATGATCACCAAGACAATTCTATTTTAGATGCTAGCCATCGCACTATTCAAAAACTCGTTTCTTTACTCACCTTAAATAAATCTAGTAAAGTGCTAGATATGGGTTCTGGATACGGAGGAACCGCTCGCTACTTGATAAAAACAGTGGGTTGCCATGTTGATTGCCTAAATTTGAGCGAAGTCCAAAACAAACGTAATCGTAAACTGACCGAAGAACAAGGCTTATCTGCCAATATCTCG
Source organism: Candidatus Parabeggiatoa sp. HSG14 (assembly GCA_030378085.1). GTDB lineage: Bacteria > Pseudomonadota > Gammaproteobacteria > Beggiatoales > Beggiatoaceae > Parabeggiatoa. The sequence continues at coordinate 7,085 of JAUCGK010000216.1, read as the reverse complement.
ATTATAAACGGTAACTTTGAAGCCATGAACTTAGAAGCTCAACAATATGATGTTGTGTTATCTCAAGATGCGATTTTGCACAGTGGCAATCGTCAAAAAGTGTTTGAAGAAGTAGCTCGTGTTCTTAAACCAGGCGGGGAATTTATTTTCACCGATCCTATGCAAAGTAATGACTGTCCAACAGGTGTTTTACAACCGGTTTTAGAGAGAATTCATCTTGATTCTATGGGTTCCATTGATTTTTATCTATCGATAGCCAAAGAACTTGGTTTTGAAACTGTTCAAGTCATTGAAATGACGGAACAGTTAATTAACCACTATAGCCACGTTTTACTAGAAATAGAAACTTATTACGATGAAATATTGAAGGCATGTAGCCAAGAATATATTGATAGGATGAAAGTGGGTTTGAATCATTGGATTGAAGCAGGTAAAAAAGGCTATTTGTCTTGGGGAATTTTGCATTTTTGCAAGAAATAATGACTTTTTAAAGTGAACAAAATTTTCTAAAAGTAATGGAGCCGTTTTTTTTTTGAAAGCAAACTTTCTGTCAATTGTTGTTCTCTCACATGGAAAAAATCAAAGCAGTAAACCTCACAAAGATTTTTGGACAGGTTCCTAAGCATGCCATTCAACTTCTGTCTCAAGGCATGTCTAAAGAAAAAATATTAAATCAAACAGGGCAAGCTGTGGGTATTGCTAATGTTTCATTTGAAATAGAAGAAGGTGAAACCGTGGTTGTGATGGGACTCAGTGGCAGCGGTAAATCCACCCTTGTTCGTTGCATAAACCGTATTATTGAACCCACTTACGGTCAAATCTTTATAGACGGGGTAGATATTACAACCCTAGAACACCACGCGCTTTTAGAATTACGCCGCCATAAACTTGGTATGGTTTTTCAACATTTTGCCCTTTTTCCCCATCGTAATGTACTTAATAATGTTGAATATGGACTAGAAATTCAACATATCGAAAAAAATTTACGGCAAGAAAAAGCACACGATGCTCTAAAATTGGTAGGACTGGAAGATTGGTCAGATGCTATGCCTAACCAACTCAGTGGTGGGATGCAACAACGGGTAGGTTTAGCTCGTGCACTCGCAATAGAACCAGACATCTTATTGATGGACGAAGCATTCAGTGCATTAGACCCACTGATACGTGCTGATATGCAAAACGAATTGGTATTGATGCAGAACCGCATGAAAAAAACAATTCTTTTCATAACCCATGACTTAGATGAAGCCCTAAGAATAGGTAATCATATCATTCTGATGAAAGACGGACAAATAATTCAAGCAGGCACACCCCAAAAAATTCTCACAGCCCCCGCCAATAACTACGTGAAACGATTTGTAGAAAATATAGATAAATCCAAAATATTGACTGCCCAATCGGTGTTAACACCTGCAAAGATTATTGCTTACTCTGACGATAACCCCATCACTGTCCTTGACAACATGAAGAATGAATATTTATCCTGTATTTTAGTCATAAATCGTGACAAAAAACTATTAGGAGTGGTTAGAGAAAAAACAGCAAGTGCAGCTATGAAACGAGGCGATAAAACAATAGCGAACTTTATAGACTCTTCTGTACCAACTGTCGCACCAACAGATTCTCTGAATGTGTTGATATCTATCCTTGCCAAATGGCCTTGGCAAGTGCCAGTGGTGGATGAAAAACGTAAACTTCAAGGAATAGTTATGAATAGCAGTGTTTTAGCAGCACTCGCAGAAAGGAATAATTGATGAAAGAATTTTCTGTGCCCAAATTGCCCCTGGATGACTGGATCGACACAAGTATAGAATATCTGACCAATAACTTTGCTTTTCTGACCAAGGCCATTAGTGAATACCTAAAAACAGGTGTTGAAGTAATAGCAGATGGTTTCAAATTCCAACCTTTGTGGATAGTTATTCTCATTTTTGCCCTGCTTATTTGGCAATTAGTCTCCCGAAAAAAAGGATTTTTTATAGGTACATGGTCAGCTATATTAACAACTTTTGGATTAGGATTACTTGGACATCAAGAATTACTCTCTCACGAAATCATAACAATTACCGTTTTTATATGGCTCGTTTTATGGCAACTAGCAAAGTATCATCTCAATATTCTTATGATCCTAAAAGTGGGGCTATTTTTAATCTTAGTAGGATTATTTTGGTATTGGCAATTATGGCATGGAAATATAATGATGATTACTTTCTTTACCCTAATTGCTTGGCAATTAGCAGGGCGAAACGTAGGAATTTTTACCTTTGTAAGCTTTGTCTTCTTTTGGAACCTACAATTGTGGGAACCGACTATAGACACTCTCACTCTAGTACTTCTTGCCACTATTACTGCAGTGACAATAGGTATACCTTTAGGTATCATAGCCGCCCTATCGCAAAAGTTTTACAAAATAATCATGCCAATATTGGATTTCATGCAAACCATGCCTGCTTTTGTCTACCTTATTCCAGCCATTCCCTTTTTTGGTATAGGAAAAGTCTCAGCTATTTTTACCACCGTTGTTTTTGCCATGCCACCTGCTATCCGCTTCACTTGTTTAGGTATCAAGCAAGTACAGCCTGAATTAATTGAAGCAGCAAATGCCTTTGGCTCTACCACATATCAAAAATTATTTAAATTACAATTGCCTATAGCTATTCCTACCATTATGGCAGGTATTAACCAAACAATAATGTTAGCACTCTCTATGGTAGTCATTGCTGCTATGATTGGAGCAAAAGGCTTAGGGGGGGAAGTATGGACAGCCATACAACGGCTAGAAGCAGGTAGAGGTTTTCAAGCTGGTATTGCAATAGTGATTCTAGCAATGATTCTTGATAGAATAAGTCAAAAGATTGGCAAAAATAATCAATTTTAAAAAAGTTTAAGTCACCAATTACTCTAATGCTTTAGTGCCTGAAAAAAACGAGTTTTTGTTTTTCGGTAATAAAGAAATTAATTTAAGAAGGAGATGTTAACAGAAAAAATTTAAGTTGTTTAAATTTAAAGAAAAAATTCTCGAAAACATTAATTACCTATTTTAATCTGGAGGATATTTTGATGAAAAATAGTTTAACACGAATATTGCACGGTATTGTTGCATCTTTAGCCTTTATTGTCGGAAGTTTAGGAATGAATGCAATCAATGCAAGCACAGATGACCCTAAAGGGGAAATTGTATTGACTTACGTAGAATGGTCAAGTGAAGTCGCAAGTGCCAACGTCATAAAAGTAGTTTTGGAAGAACTACACTACCAAGTCGATATAGTCCCTGTAACTGCAGTATTTATGTGGCAAGCAGTAGCTAGCGGCGATGCCGATGGCCTTGTAGCAGCCTGGTTGCACACAACCCATGCTCACTACATGAGAGCAGTCAAAAGTAAAGTGGAATATTTAGGGCCCAACTTAAAAGGCACCAAAGTTGGCTTAGTTGTTCCTTCTTATGTCAGCATCAACTCCATTAAAGAACTTAATATCAATATTGATAAATTTAAAGGAGAAATTATTGGTATTGACCCTGGTGCAGGACTGATGAGTAAAACCGAACAAGCCATGAAAGACTACCAATTAGAAGACTTCAAATTAGTCAAAGGTAGTGGAGTAACCATGACAACCAAACTCGAAAATGCCATCAAAAATAACCAATGGATAGTTGTGACGGGCTGGACTCCCCACTGGAAATTCTCCCGCTGGAACTTAAAATACCTTAAAGATGATAAAGGCATCTTCAATCCACCGAAATCAAATCTTAACAAAAAAGAAGAACATATTGGAACAATTGTGCGTCTAGGATTGAAAAAAGACATGCCAGAAGTTTATGGCGTTTTAGATAAATTTTACTGGGAACCCGCTGATATGGAAAAAGTGATGGTATGGAATTCAGCTGAAAATGCTGATCCCTACGAAAATGCTAAGCGTTGGGTTAATGAAAACCGTGATAAAGTCCAAAAATGGATATCCCCTAATTAATAACCGACATTGAAATCAAAAAAATAGACCATCTGCCATCTTCGTATCAGAAAATCAAATTGAGGTTTAAGTTTTTATGTGTAAAAACCTAAACCTCGAAACTAATTTTCAACGTATGTATTAAGTATTTTTCCTGATAAAACTTAATAAATAGGAAATTAGGCAAATAGGAGACTCAAGTTTTATGAAGATATATCGCGCAAAATCTGGACCTCTTAAAGGAATGAACCCAACAGTGGCAATGATATCAAAAATAGTTATTATTGCTTTTGTGTTTTTCGGTGCTTTTATGACTGAAACAGCTTCTGAGGTATTCAACGTAGTAAATAATTCGATTGTATGGGGACTCAATTGGTATTATATTGGTGTTGTGGCGTTTTTCCTATTTTTTGTTATTTGGTTAATGTTAAGCCGTTACGGAAACATACGTCTTGGTGACGACAATGAAAAACCAGAATTTAGCTATTTTTCGTGGTTTGCAATGTTGTTTAGTGCAGGCATGGGCATTGGTTTAGTATTTTTTGGAATTGCTGAACCTATTTATCATTTTCAAACTAACCCATTTATAACAGCTGGATTAACACCAGAAGCCGCAGAAGTTGCTATGCGTATCACTTTTTTGCATTGGGGTTTACATCCCTGGGCAATTTATGTTGTTGTAGGTTTATCGCTCGCCTACTTTGCCTATCGCAAAAAATTACCATTAACAATTCGTTCGGCACTCTATCCTCTTATTGGAGATAAAATTTATGGTCCCATTGGTCATGCTGTAGATGTCCTTGCTGTATTTGGTACTGTATTCGGCCTTGCAACTTCCCTAGGTCTTGGCGCACAACAAATGGATACAGGACTAGCTCACCTCTTTGGATATGATTCTTATGCTCATACTGAAGTTATCGCAAAGGAGGCTTATATTGCTGAACAATGTGCCACCTTGGATGCTGAAGTGAAGAAAAATTGTGAAGAGGTTGCGACAAAAGAATTTCCCAGACCATTTCCAATGAGCTTAATCATCTTGATTGTGATAGTGACAAGTATCGCAACATGGTCTGTGGTTTCTGGTGTTGGACGAGGTGTGAAAATTTTAAGTATATTCAACCTAAGTCTCAGCATTCTTTTATTAATTATTTTCTTAGTATGGGGACCTACCCGTTACTTACTCAATTCATTACTACAGAATACAGGTGATTATTTAGCAGCCGTCATCCCCTTAAGTTTTTGGACAGATACTTATAAAGATACGGGTTGGCAAGGCTCGTGGACAACTTTCTATTGGGCTTGGTGGATAGCATGGTCGCCATTTGTTGGAGTTTTCATTGCTCGCATATCACGAGGTCGCACGATTCGCGAGTTTATTGTTGGCGTTTTACTGGTACCAACAATGCTTGCTTTTGTCTGGCTCTCCTTACTTGGTGGTACAGCAATATATATGGAACTATCCTATACTATTGTTGATAAAACAGGCAATGCAATAGCAGCAATTGGTCAAGCAGGTATCATCGAAGCCGTAAAAAATGATGTAACCATTGCCCTCTATACTACCTTTGAAAAAATGAATTTTGGTACTATTGATACACCCGTTATGAATATTGATATGAGCTTCATGAGTATTGTTGCCTCCGCTATTGCCACACTGCTAATTGCTTCTTATTTTATTACTTCTTCAGATTCAGCAACATTAGTTGTTTGCACTATCTTATCAGTAGGTAATGAGGAACCACCACTTAGGCATCGCATTTTATGGGGTATTGGTGAAGGCGCGGTTGCAGGTGTATTGCTCATTATGGGTGGATTGAAAGCTTTACAGGCAGCTTCTGTTACAGCCGCTTTACCTTTTTCTATTGTTATGTTGGTAATGGTTTATGGTCTTATGAAAGCATTACGGCAAGAAAAAATGGTTGTCCAGCGTTTTTGAAGTTAAAATTTTAACGTGCTAAAACTTTAGCCTCGAAATGAATTTATTCATAGCCATTAGGAACATGCACAAAATAAAATCGGATCGAGGCAAAAGTTTCTCCGAAACTTTTGCCTTGATCACTAAACCCGATAGGTTTTGAAAACCTGTCAGTAGTGCAAAATTTATTTTGCGATGGGTTGCTCTATAGTTGGCAAAATGAATTTTGCACTCCAGTAGAGACACATGGTCGTCGTGTGTCTCTTCCTTAACCAGTGTTTTTATCATGACTTTTTAGGTTACTATAATATATCTTATGACAACAGAACAAACATTAGCTATTAGCTGTGAATTTTTTCCTCCACGTACAGATAAAGGTGTACTAAAATTACATCAAACACGCGAACAATTACAAATATTGCACCCCACTTTTTTTTCAGTCACGTTTGGAGCCGGCGGCTCAACTCAGGAAAAAACCTTTGAAACCGTTAAAGAAATCCAAAAACACTCTGGTTTTGATGCAGCACCACACTTATCTTGTATTGGCAGTACCCGTGAAAATATTCTTAAATTACTCCAAGACTATCAAGCACATGGTATCCACAGGATTGTCGCCTTACGAGGTGATAAGCCGTCAGGATGGGCTGGACATTTAGGTGAATTTCGCCATGCTAACGAATTAGTTGAATTCATTCGGACTGAAACTGGAAAGCATTTTTTTATAGAAGTTGCTGCTTACCCAGAATTTCATCCAGAAGCACACAGTACTAAAGCAGACTTAGATTTTTTTAAGCAAAAAGTGCAAGCAGGAGCAGACAGTGCTATTACACAATATTTTTATAATGCTGATGCTTATTTTCGTTTGGTAGATAATTGTGTAGAACGTGATATTGATATTCCTATTGTGCCAGGTATCATGCCGATTAGTAATTATGAACAATTGGCAAGATTTTCAGATACTTGCGGGGCAGAGATACCACGATGGTTACGTAGACGACTCAAAGATTTTGAAGATGATAAAGAAGGATTGCAAGCTTTTGGTGTAGATGTAGTCACAAAATTATGTGAGCGTTTATTGGAAGGTGGCGCACCCGGTTTGCATTTTTACACACTCAATCAAGCCAAACTGACTTTAGAAATTGCTACACATTTGGGATTAATAGTGAATGCTTAATGCTGGTGTTGCTGTCAATATCTTTAATTCTCAAACCAGGGCCACGTT
>JAUCGK010000461.1 GCA_030378085.1 Candidatus Parabeggiatoa sp. HSG14 | reverse complement strand
ATTCTATTTTTTAGAAGTCACAAGCATTTATTAAAAAAATAACACACTGATTTTTGAAGTAATTTAAGACTTTCGCTAATAAAACGACTCTAAAATAGAAAAAATTAATTTAAAATGAATTTTTTCATTAAAAATTTAATTTCAACTCATTTCATACCTGTTCAGGAGGGCAAATCTATGGCTTATGAAGTCAATGGCAAAACGATTGAAATCGATAAAAATGGCTACTTGCTTAATGTGGATGATTGGAATGAAGAAGTGGCTAAAGTCATTGCGGCACAAGAAGGTATTGAGGAATTAACTCAACGCCATTGGGATGTCATCAACTACCTGCGCGATGAATATCTCAACAATGCTGGCAAACAACCGAACATGCGGAATATAGTTAAGGTTATGCAAAATACTTGGGATGACAAGCAAGTGAATGCCAAGTCCCTTTATGAGCTATTTCCTAAAAGCCCCGATAAAGAAGGAAGTAAAGTGGCTGGACTCCCTGAAAGTAGACGCAAAGGTGGTTATTAATTGATTATTTGGATCAGTTTTTTATCAAAAAACTTCTAAAATATAAGGGGTAAGTTCGATAGAATCCGAGCTTACCCCTCACATTAAATGAAATCACGCAATACTCAATTTTTACTATGTAATTGATTTATAAATTTTAGTAAATATCCTATAAAAAAATACATTTTGAAATCTTAAATATGAAAAAATTGAGCATTGTATGAATTAGATGTAAAGAGTAATATCAGAATTACCCGCAAATTCAAAAAAGGTTGCCGCACCACCGTATTCTATCCCATCAATAAAATCACTGTGTTTAAAATCAAACAAATCCACTGTCATTTGACAGGCAACCATTTTAACCTCTGCTTCTAAGGATAAGTCGCGTAATTCTTCCACACTTGCAACTCCCTTTTTCTTCATCGTTTTTTTCATCATGCTGGTAATCATAGCCTGCATACCAGGCATGGCCTGCATAAAAACCGGAACAGGCATAGGCATGGGCATAGCTGGATTACCAAGTGATGTCATTTTCAAGTTAAGCTTTTTCTTCAGCAATACGAGGCCATAAAAAGTAAAAAAGATTTGTGTATCATAACCCAATGCTGCCGCGGTTGAAGCAAGGATAAAAGGTGGATAAGCCCAATCCAATGTACCCTTTGTTGCGATAATCGCAAGTTTTTTCTCATCAGACATAGCGATGCCCCCTTTATAAGTGGATTATTTCTTTTTGAGAAAGAAAATGTATTTACCCCCTTCCTCAGACGATTCCAACAAATCATTACCTGTCTGTTTCGCAAATGCATCAAAATCCTTGATCGAGCCAGGATCCGTTGCAATAATCCGCAAAATTTGACCACTTTCCATTCCATTCAGTGTTTTTTTAGCCCGTAGAATGGGCAATGGGCAATTGAGGCCAGAAGCATCTAATTCTTGATCATGATTAGGCATTTTCTACTCTCCTAAAATTTAAAGTTTGTGTTGAACAAATTAGAATGAAAAATAAATAAAAAGAATAAAAAATAAAAAAATTATGTTACAAAATAAAAATATTAAAGTATATTATGTAACTATTTGGTTTGGCTAATATGGCTTTAAATCTTAATTTGCACTCAATGACTTTATAGTCATCCATATTATTCTTATATATTAATGTTGCTGTTGGCAAGTTTTTGAGGCATTGCACAAAATTTATCCATTCTTAATTGAGTACATTCAACCTTTGACCATTATGAACTTTCTACCAATTTTTTTAAATATACGCAATCAAGCGTGTCTGGTTGTTGGAGGTGGTACGACTTCCACTCGTAAAGTCGATTTACTATTGCGAGCAAATGCTTTAGTCACGGTAGTTGCCCCACAAATTACTCAGCAACTAACTCAATGGGTTAATGAAGGGCGTATTACTCATCGTGCCGATAATTTTGTTCCTACCGACTTATATGACTGTCATTTAGTAATAGCGGCAACTAATGATAAAACAATTAATGAACAAGTATCAATGCTTGCTCAAGCACAAGGTACACCCGTCAATGTGGTGGATCAACCGCAATTATGCAGTTTTATTATGCCCTCTATTATTGATCGCTCGCCTGTACAAATTGCTGTTTCCACTGGTGGCGCGTCACCCGTTTTAGCACGACTATTACGTGCTCGTTTAGAAAGCATGATTCCAGCTACCTACGGAAAATTAGCTCAATTTGTAGCAGGCTTTAGAGATAAAGTTAAACAGCATTTACCTTTTAATGAACGCAGTAAGTTTTGGGAAACGGTTTTACAAGGTCCAATTGCCGAGAAATTATTATCTGGACAAACCATTGCTGCGACTACGGCATTAGAAACTCTGATTGAAAAAACAGCAAAGGCATCCCCTCAAAAATTTGGTGAAGTCTATCTTGTGGGTGGTGGTCCAGGCGATCCAGATTTGTTGACTTTTCGCGCTTTGCGATTGATGCAACAAGCTGACGTTGTACTTTATGACCGTTTAGTATCACCCGATGTATTAAATTTAGTAAGACGTGATGCTGAGCGTATTTACGTAGGTAAAGAACCGACTAATCATCCCGTTCCCCAGGAAAAAATTAATCATTTATTGAGTCGTTTAGCTAAAGACGGTAAACGAGTATTACGCTTAAAAGGTGGAGATCCATTTTTGTTTGGCAGAGGTGGTGAAGAAATCGAAACCTTAATGGATGAAGGAATACCTTTCCAAGTGGTACCTGGAGTTACAGCAGCTACTGCTACATCAGCGTATGCGGGTATTCCTCTTACACATCGTGATTATGCTCAGTCCTGTATTTTTGTAACAGGCCATTTAAAAGATAATAGCATTGATCTCAATTGGGATGTATTGGCTCAACCTCATCAAACCGTTGTTATTTATATGGGGTTGCGTACATTGCCCATAATTTCTCAAGAATTAATACGACATGGTATGCCATTAGATAAACCGGCGGCCCTTGTCCAAAAGGCCACGACTTCTGATCACCGCGTTTTATTGGGAACATTGGAAACATTGCCTGGCATAGTTGAAGCGGCTGACATTAATTTATCAAGCATCATTATTATTGGTGATGTCGTCAAATTGCACGAAAAACTCTCTTGGTTTATGCCACCAACGAAATGACCGTATCTTCTCAAAAAGTGTGGGTAAACTTGCCCAAACCTGACAGGTTTTGGAAACCTGTCAGGTTTTTTCCACCAAATTTAGAGAATATACAAATGACCGATTGAAAAAACAAGGAATAATTAATGAAAGATTAAATCAATAATAATTTAGAACAACAATTTTATGTCTGAATTTTTAATTTTTTAATTTATTTAAAAATATTTTTAAATATCAAAAAAATCCGATTTTTAATTTTTTGTTATTTGAAAATATTGGCATGGTTAAAATCAGAGTAACATTCATAAAGTAGTGGCACTGGAGTCCAAACCTTCAGGTTTGGATTCAATTTAGCACTGGAGTCGTTCAATGGGATTGCTTAAATTTATTACCATCCTGCTAATAAATCGGGAGCATTACAAATTGGTGATTTGTTAATAGTATGCTTAATGTTAGGGAATTCTTGTTTTATGGAGAATAGAGTCAGTATCGTGAGTTCATTTATTTAATTTGATGACATTACAAAAGTATGCCATGCAGGACACCAATCAATATCAGACAAACTCCCTTTCATCAGAATGATACTTAGAAAGCGTGGTTTGCAATTCATTAACATTTGCTATTGCTGTCATAAAAATATCCCCCATAAAATTTTACGTGAGTTTCAATGCAAACATTCTTAGGAGTCTGTTGGTAAATCATCGTCATATTGTGTTAAATAACCTAATATAAATAAAGGTATTAAATAATTTTATAAGTTATTGGTCAATTTTTTGGCCTTTTTATGGCAATTTTGCCGTTTTTAGTTGATTTTTCACGCATTAAGGACGCAAAGACGCTTCAAATTATAGGCAACATACCAATGTCCATTCCCCTTTTACGGCTTCAAAACCACGCAACATAAAATGCCAGAAACCCAAGATTTCTTTGATAATACCAAATACGGGTTCCACAGTTGATTTTCGTTTCCCATAAAATTCCTTGCCTTTTTCGGTTTTCAAACGATGTTGCATTTCTTCAACTGGCGTGGCATTTTTAGAAATATCTGCGGGTGGTTCTGCTAAACGTTCTTCAAGACTTTGATTGTGGTTTTGATGACCCGTTGCAATATCTTCCTCAAGCAATGCATTAACGTTATCATTGCTAAAATAGGCGTTATCTAATACTGCTCGTTCAACTTTACCCAATTCTTTTGGTAATTTGTTTAGTTCGACTAAAGCGGGTTCAACCTCTTGTTTATCATTAACTATTTATCGTTATATGTTGACCAACTATAATCATTGTTGACTGGTCGAAACGATTTTTGGCGTTATATCCTTGAACAAAACTACCACCGGATTTAAGCATAATACGTGAGTCACCATCGGTAAAGTTGACTTGGTCTTTGGGCTTTGGACCAGGTTCAGGTGCAACGGGTTTTCTATCTCCCAATCTCTGCTTCTTTGGCAGCCTTTTCTGAAATATTCGCATCGTATTCGGCTTTTTCATTCTCATATAGCGTTTCCCGATTGAATAAAGTACAACCTCCCCTAAATCCCCTCCTTGAATTGACTAATCTTTACCCACAAGTACCCAGGTGTTTTTGGAGTCCAAACCTTCAGGTTTGTGTTTTTGGAGTCCTTCGCTCCTGCCAAACCTGAAGGTTTGGACTCCATCGCGAACTGCCAAACCTGAAGGTTTGGACTCCAAAAGACGAGGTACTTGTGGGTAAAGATTAGCCTTGAATTGAGGAGGGGACTTGTACCAGACGCAATCGGGAAATGCTATAACGGACTTGGCACGCTTTTCTATTTCCTCTTTAATTTCACCAATTTTAGCCAAACGTTTCTCACGGCGTTCGATTTCTGCTGGAATGTCAATACTATTTTTGTTGCTTTTGTTGTTTGCTACGAAGGCTTGTTTCAGTAACGTTTTGACTTCAGCTTGTAACATCGCTTCTAATTTATTAGCATATTCCCAACTCATTGCCTTATGTTTACTTGCATTAGCTTTTATCTTCGTTCCATCTATACTTATGTCACCCAATTTAAAAGCGATTTCCAGCACTATTGTAAATATGAATATAAACTGATTCAAAAAGCGTTTACGGAATTTATTAATGGTATCGTGATCTGGATGTAATCCCCCGCTAATAAACATTATACCGATTTAAATGTACAATATAACTTCCCGTAATTAATTATCAACGTGTTTTATGACAAACTTTAACGATTTATCTAAAAAACCTATTCGATTTTTATCGTTTACTGGTTTCAAATTAGAAGAATTTTTGGCCTTATTGCCTCATTTTATTTTAAAATTCCAAGAGTTTACTGTTGAGGGAAAAATACGCCAAAAGCGCAAATATGTAGAGTATAAAAGTGCGTACTTACCAACAATAGAAAATAAACTGTTGTTCATTTTAACTTACCTAAAAGGAAACGATTTGCAAGAGAGAATAGTAGAGATGTTTGGACTATCGCAACCAAAAGCAAGTCTTTGGATTCATCTGTTACATTCAGTATTAAACCAAACATTAAATGAAATAGATGTGTTACCCGCAAGAGATGCAGAAAGCCTTGAAAAAAATTTGAAAAATTAAAAAAAGAAGAAGTTGAAGCTACTTCATTTGAAATGGAGGAAGCCGAAGCTACTTCATTTGAAATGGAAGAAGCTAAAGCCACAGCCGAAATGGAAGCCGAAGTCATAGAGGAAAAAATAGAAATAGAGTTGTACCTTTATGATGGTACTGAAAGACCAATTAATCGTTCGCTTGACTTGGAAATGCAAAAAATTTATTACTGCGGGAAGCTTCAATCCCATACGCTGAAAAATAATCTAGTTATCGACATTTCTTGCAATATTCTCTTCTTGAGCAATACTTGTGAAGGTAAAAAACACGACAAAAAAGTGGTAAACGAAGCAGGGTATAAACTGCCAGAGGGCAGTTATTTTGGTCAAAACACTGGCTTTCAAGGATTTAAAATACCTGGGTTGAATATTATTCAACCTAAAAAGAAACCTCGTGGAGGGAGAACTAACTGTAGAAGAAAAAGAGCAAAATCGTATTATCTCAAGTGTTAGAGTTCGAGTTGAACATGCCATTGGTGAAGTCAAACGTTACAGAATTATCAAAAGAAACACTTAGAAATTGGAAAAATGGTTTTAAATACCTCGTTATGGAAACTTACTGTGGATTACATAATTTCAGACTTCAATTCAGGCATTGGAACTATGAAACTGCTGTAATTTAAATCGGTATAATGTCTATTGAACTGAACCAATATCCTGCCCTTAACTTAATGGCAATGAAGCGCATTAGGACGAAAAAATACTTGATTTTATACAATATCAATCCGTCCCACAGGGCTATAGGAAATATTGCCTTTCATATCAACAGCTTCAATAAAATAGCGAATATTACCAGTGCCAGCTGGAAGCACGACTTTATATTGAGTGGCAATGATTGCCGGATTAGTCCGAGATGGATAGCCTCCCCCATTTTCCATGTTAACCTGTTTTTTTGAAGCGTTGTTAACATCGTGGTAATGGAACGTGACCTTTTTTATGCCGGAAATATCATGGACGAAAGTGCGGAAAGTCGCTTCGGGAGCAGCATCAATCAGTCCGCCTTGTCCCCAATCTTGCCCACCGGGGTTAGCCGGGCGCACCCAGGGCATAAAAATGGTTGGCCCTGTTTTATCTTTGCTTGACTTCAATAACTGCGCCATCGCACCTCGTGCCATTTCCATTCCTTTGTTTGTGGCATGAGTGACTTGTGTATCCCATACTTCTTGTCCTGTCCAATACCAATAACAACTGGTTTCAGCCGTGTATAGTAAACGCTTAAGGGTTTCTACTACATGTTGATCATGCCCAATATCTTCAAGGGAATGAACCACATTCTGGAAAGCGGTTAAAACAGCCCAACTATTAAGATCAGGTGAATAGTCTTTTTCTCCCCATGAAAACCACTTAGTAAATTGTGGATCACCATTATCAGCTCCCGCCCATGAACCTGCTTCAACGTGAACTTTGTTTTTGGGATCAACTGGAAATTGCTTAAGGTAGTCTTTAATAGTAATCAATTGAAAGCGAGAATCCGTTTGGCACATTTTAACTAAGCCACCGGTATTGCACGTATAATAACTATCTGCACCACCGCCATAATTGTCACCGTCAGAATGAAGGATGAAAAATGGGGGGTGTTTAGGATCATAACGTTTGGTTTCACAGAGTCGATCATAAATTTGCCCCATTACCATCTCATACTGCAAAGCCCCATAACCCCCTCGTGCATCTTCATTACCAAGATAACGCTCAGCGGGAATCCCAATCATTTCATGGCGGTGTCCTTTATGATCTGTGTAGTAGAGAACACAAGGCTTTAAGAGTTGAGGGGAGATTTTGCTGGCTGCCCAAATGTTGTTGAGTTGTAACCAATCATTGACTGGAGGATTTTCTTGATCAGCTAAATTAGGGGGCAACATGCCTTCATCAGTTCCCCCATAAGGATAATCCTTACAAGCACGAAACTGGTGAATCGAATCATAAATAACCACTTTTACGCCAGCCTGTTTGAGTGCAGGGATGATATGTGGCTGAAAGGCAGTCTCTGGAGGGAAGATAATCTCACTGGCTTTAACTCCAAAAGTATCGTGGATAACACGGCGATGCCATTCGATTTGCCCCACAATATCGCGATCAGGAATCAAGGGCATTAAAGGGTGACAAAAACCAAAGGCAGTGAAGTCGATACGAGGATTACCCAATGCAGTTTTAGCCTGTGCCAAATTACGCAATTCATGGCTCCAATTACCAAAAGCTCCGTGTCCCCGCCCAGTTTCGGCACAACGATTAAGCTGTTCAATCAATGAACCAGACCAACTCGTTGACAATCCAGCATGAGCTAACCCACCATCAATATATTGTCGCACCGCAGTAGGAATAAAGTGGGTATAAGGGCCTCCCCGTTGTCCAAAAATACTATCTTTTTCACCATCCCAATAATCTGTATCAGTGGCATTATAATAAGGCTGATGATTATGTTTATGAATACCAAAATAAATAACAGGTTGGTTAGATTCTCCCAAAGTTATGGAGGGAGTGGCTTTGTTTTGGGTTTGTTTTATCTGATGTGTTTTAGTCGCTTTTGTGATTTGAAGCTCGCGATGGACTTTAATCCAATCATCGGGACTGGCTGCATAAATGTTAGCAACCCGACACCCTTCAATTTGTAAATAAACCATCCCCCCATGATAAGCTTCTGGCGGTACATGGAAACGGTAATGGCCTTTACCTTCATCAGTCACAAACTGTTCTCTAACGATCCACTCCCAGCCATCAGTGTGACGAACAATCACTTGTGCAAAAGGCACTTTACCATCCGCCACCATGAGGATAGTAAAACCTTCGCCCTCTTGTACCGTTTTGGGCAATTCTACTTTTTCAATTTTTGTGAAAGTCATAATTTTATCAATTACCTTAATTTTATTTATCAATTGAGGCTCTTGCAAAACCCCATTGTTTGTTGTTTCGTTCATTCCTATTGAAAGTAATGATAGCAAAGAGTAATACTGAAAAGCGATACCATTCTCTAAATTTGGGGAATTTGGCGATTAGAAAAAAACAGGAAAATTTAAATTAATCATTCAGTTATTTTACTGATGTTACGCAGATGGCTTCCAAACTTTCGTTTCAAATTTATTTTGCCAACTAGGAGTTTGCATGACTTAATAACTATTTGATAATCAATAAGTTTATGTTAATGCAAATTATATACCATACTATATTCTAAGGAAT
>JAUCGK010000215.1 GCA_030378085.1 Candidatus Parabeggiatoa sp. HSG14 | reverse complement strand
GATGTTTGGTTCCACCCGTGTACGGGGGGTTAGGGGGGTATCCCCAAAATCTGTTACAATCAGCAAAATTTCATTTTGCACTACTCTGGTATTCACTTTTGAAGTACAGTGCGTAACATCAGTTACTAAAAAAGGAAACAACAAGGAATTAGGCAATGGCCCATATATTGATAGTAGATGATTCACCCCAAGATGTCGAAACGATTAAGACGATTTTGGAAGGTCAAGGACATAAAATTTCGGTAGCCCAAGATGGTGAAAGTGGTATACAAAGAGCGCAAGAACTCCACCCTGATGCCGTTGTTATGGATATAGTCATGCCCGGAACAGATGGTTTTAAAGCGACTCGAAAAATTACCAAAGGGGCTGACACCAAAGGGATTCCCGTTATACTTTTATCCTCCAAAAATCTGGAAAGTGATCGTGCTTGGGGATTAATGTCGGGAGGAACAGAATATTTGGTAAAGCCTGTCAAACCAGATGAATTACTTGATACTGTTAGTAAGGTATTAGGTTAATTATTTGGGGGAGAGGGAAGAAGGAAATCATATAAAAATAATTTTTTATTTCCAAGCTCCTCCCCTTTTATTTAAGGATTATTCTATCCATAATTCCTGCATTCTCTGCTTTCGCGGATGCATTCCACTATTTCATTGGCACTGATATTCACATCAATACCTTCTATATCGAAGGGAGATGTTGTCTTAACTGGTGCTACTCTGAATAAAATACCATCTTGGCGTTTAATTTGTACAAAGCCATCTCGGTAAGCCTGCTCTAAAAGTAGGGCTAAATTTTGTTGTGCTTTACTATAGGAATAGACTGTCATTGTTCAATCTCCAAAACGGTGATATTTAAAATTTTTACTGATTGAATTAATCCTTTATCTAAAGAAATTAAAGGGGCATGACGTTGTAATGCACAAGTAAGCAAGTAAGCATCATAAGCATAAATGTTCAGTTGTTCAGCAATTTCTACGGCTGATTCAAGTTGAACATCTACAAAAGTTATTGGGATTTCTTGATAAATTTGAAGGGCAGCTTTTGCTTGTTCCAAGGTAATTCGCTTACGTTTAAACATAGCCGAAAGTGCGTTACCTATTTCCCAAGGGATAGAATGAGGAGCAGTAAAGTTGGCTCCTTGAGTTAATTCAATTAAAGTAGGTTTAGTCGCTTCATTCAAAATAACCGCAATAATGCTTGAAGTATCTGTGACAACTTCCATAAAGTTTGTTCCATTGTTGATTTAAGAATTAATTGTCTTTTCGAGGTTTAAGTTTTTGCACGCAAAAACTTGAACCTCGAAATCAGAATTTGCAGGATTTTAGAATTTACAGAATAAAAACCAAATCCTATCAAGTACAACGAATTACGGGCAGATAAACGAATTAAAACAGGAAGTTTCTCATTGATTGATAATCCCTTAGCTTACTTATCTTTCGTGGCTATTGAAATATAATCAGGGAGCATTATGTTTTATTCGTTTATCGGCCCGTAATTCGTTGTACTATGATTCAGACAGATTAACTGGATAAACCTTAAAACCGAAATTACGGCTCTGATGTTAATTGAGATACCATTGAAACAGGCCCTGAAATGACTAAACCATCTGAAATAAAATGTTTCCAATCATCAATATCATAAGTGTATATTTGAGTAATACCTGCCGTCAGTGCTATAGCAGCATGTCTAGCATCATGTATTCGGCGTGCTGTTAGTCCATGCTTTTCGGCTAAGTCAAGCATTTTTAAAGTCGCTTCTAAGCTTTCAGACAAAATTTCTAGGTAGTCCTGCAATATGTAGTGGTGATTATTTTAAATTGTAATAAAATCAACATTTTAATAAATTGACCACTACTATGTGCAGGACTACCAATTTCTATAGCTGAAGGCGGTTCGACTAATAAACGGACAGCATTAGCCGCTTCTTCTGGGCTATGACGAGGTTGTGCTTGTATCCAAGTGAGTGCGGCATAAACTTCGCTTAAAATGCCGGTTGTTGTGCAGACTGCTAACTCGCCTTGTCTAGCGGCTTCAACTAATGGGCGGCTTCAACGTGGCGAACATCACCGGAGAGCAAGGCTCCAATAAATAAACCAGCATCAAATAAAACTTGATTATTTTGGTTCATCGTAAATGCCTTCTTTCCAACCAGTGGGTACATATCCTTCTAATACCGGCAAAGGCTTGAGTTGTGGTTTAGGTTGAATGACAATTTCGGCAGTGGAACTTAATTGTACTGTTAGACTTTGCCGGTTGAACCAAACTGAGTTTAAGATGTCTTCCAAAGCATGCTGTTTAAATTCTGCTAAAGTTAAATGGTTTGTTGCTAACATTGTTTGTGTCCTCTTTTCGTTAATTGGTTACTACATCAAAATTGAGTACTATGATTGAATAATTGTCTTTTTGAGGTTCAAGTTTTTGCGCGCAAAAACTTGAACCTCGAAATCAGAATTTACAGGATTTTAGAATTCACAGAATAAAAAACAAACCATATCAAGTACAACGAATTACGGGCCGATAAACGAATTAAAACGGGAAGTTTCTCATTGATTGATAATCCCTTAGCTTACTTATCTTTCGTGGCTATTTGAATATAATCAGGGAGCATTATGTTTTATTCGTTTATCCACGTAATTTGTTGTACTATGATTCAGATAAATTAACTGGATAAACCTTAAAACCGAAAAATCACGAAACGCGCTTATTTTTCATCTTTCTCACTAAACAAGTCCTTAACAATAGCTAATCGTTCTGCAATGACTTCTGGGGCTGGTAGATATTTACTGTATTCTTCCGGTAGAGAAGGTGAGGTACTGTATGTTGCCACACCAATAGGTTGCGTTGATGTTTTAAGCGAATATTCCACCACTGTTTTATTCTTACTTTTGCAAACAATAATGCCAATAGCATCATTTTCATCGTCTTCTTTATACTGTTCATTCAGAACCGTCAGGTAAAACTCCATTTTCCCCTTATATTCTGGTTTAAATTCTCCAATTTTGAGTTCCAATGCAACGAACCGTTTTAATTTTCGATGAAAGAGAAGTAAATCTATAAAATATTCGTTTTCGGAAACCTCTAACCTAAATTGGTTGCCAACAAATGTAAACCATGCGCCCATTTCAATCAGAAATTTGCGAATATTCTGTACCAACGCCTGTTCTAATTCATGCTCGCTGTGTTCTTCTGCTAATTCCAGAAAATCAAAGGTGTAATGGTCTTTTACCGCTAACTTTGCTTGGTGCTGGTATTTTTCAGGGAGTGTTTGGTCAAAATTGGTTTGATTCAACAGATATTTTTCGTAAGTTTTATTTTCAATCTGATGAATTAATACATCCTTAGTCCAACCGAACTTTTTGACATGCAACAGGTAAAATTCCCGTTCTAAAGCATCTTTGCATTTGGTTAGAATCAGGATGTTTTTAGTCCAGCTAATTTCTGCAACCAGTGGTTGCAGTTTTTCATTTTGCTGTAGTTCGGAATAAAACAGCCTCATATTCCACAGGTTTCTTACAGAAAAGCCTTTAATGCCAGGATATTCTTTCTGTATATCTTTTGAAAGTTGTTCAACTACGGATTTTCCCCAACCAAGGCGTTGCTGTTTATCGACAATCTTATGTCCAATATCCCAATAAAGCTGTATGAGTTCTTTATTGACCGATTTAAGTGCCTCATATTGAGAACGGCGTATCCGTTCCTTCACTTCCGCAAAAAAGCTGATGTACTCACTATTTTTATTTGATAGCTTATTCATTGTCTTGTTGATGAAAGTAAGTTTATTTTATAACTCGTTGTTATGATTGAATAATTGTCTTTTCGAGGTTTAAGTTTTTGCACGCAAAAACTTGAACCTCGAAATCAGAATTTGCAGAATTTTAGAATTAACAGGATAAAAACAAAACCATATCAAGTACAACGAATGACGTGGATAAACGAATTAAAACAGGAAGTTTCTCATTGATTGATAATCCCTTAGCTTACTTATCTTTCATGGCTATTGAAATATAATCAGGGAGCATTATGTTTTATTCGTTTATCGGCCCGTAATTCGTTGTACTATGATTCAGACAAATTAACCGGATAAACCTTAAATCCGAAAAATCCTGTCAATCCTTTAATTCTGCACAAATCCTGATTCAGACATTATGAAAGAACTTCACAGTTAGGCACTGCTTTTTTAAACGTATCTATTTCTACTTGATTGAGCGGATTATTCCTACAATCTAATTCCCGCAAGTTCGTTAAGACACGTAGCGGTTCTAAATCGCTGATTTGATTTGAACCGCAATTCAATGTTTGCAAGTTCGTCAACGCACGTAGCGGTTCTAAATCGCTGATTTTATTTTCACCGCAACCAAGTTTCTGCAAGTTCCTCAAAGCGCGTAGCGGTTCTAAATCGCTGATTTGATTTGAACCGCAATTCAATGTTTGCAAATTCGTCAAGGCGCGTAGCGGTTCTAAATCGCTGATTTGATTTTCCAAGCAACCCAATTCCTGCAAATTCGTCAAGGCGCGTAGCGGTTCTAAATCGCTGATTTGATTTGAACCGCAATTCAATGTTTGCAAATTCGTCAAGGCGCGTAGCGGTTCTAAATCGCTGATTTGATTTTCCACGCAACCCAATTCCTGCAAATTCGTCAAGGCGCGTAGCGGTTCTAAATCGCTGATTTGATTCCAACCGCAAACCAATTTCTGCAAATTCGTCAAGGCGCGTAGCGGTTCTAAATCGCTGATTTCTCCTTTCTCAAAGAAAGCACCACTGCAATCCAATTTCTGCAAATTCGTCAAGGCGCGTAGCGGTTCTAAATCGCTGATTTCTCCTTTCTCATCCAAAAAATCAACATTAAAATCCAAATCAAAATCCAAATTCTGCAAATTAACGATTTTTTCCAAATCGCTATCAATCGGTTTCAGCGTAATAATACCAATAGCATCCTTAAAAACCTTTTGCCATTTCTCATTCAATTGATTCCACCACTTTCGCTTATCTATTTTAACAATACGAGATTGTTCTGGCTGAATAGGCTTTTCAACGGGTTTGGGTGACGGCTTGATTGGTTCAGGTTGTGGTTGAGAAATTGGAGATAAATTCTTCAATCGCCCTATCAAATTCCCCATATCAACCCGTCTATCAGGATCAATCTCCACACAATCACATAACAACTCAAACAATGCCGGCGCATCTGCCAAACGTCTTGGATGCAAAGTCTGTGGATTTTCCTCCGTCAACAAACGATACAAAGTTTTACCAAACGCATACACATCACTTTTTGCACTCGGTTCACCATAGCGCGTCACGCCTTGTTGCTCTGGTGGAGCATAATCCAGTGTACCAAACACCGCCGATTGTGCTAATAGACTTAATCCAGAACGACTGCGCTGGGTAGCCATTTCTTGCCCTAACGACGGAGCGACTTTCGCTAACCCAAAATCAATGATTTTCACTGAAACCTCCGAGGTTTTGGAAACCTCGGAGGTTTTTCGATGCTGCAACAAAATATTGGCGGGCTTTAAATCTAAATGGAAAATGCCTTTGTCATGTGCCAGTTGTAATCCTTTAGCGATTTGTAAACCAACCACAATACCGGTTGTTACATCCAATTTACCGTGTTTCGCTAACCAGGTTTCACCATCTATTGCGCCTTTGATATATTCCGAGATAAAGTAGCCACGCTCTTGCCTTGTTAAATCAACAAAACCACAATCAAGCGGTTGTGGTACATATTCGCCAGCAATTTCCGCCATCAAAAAGGCTTCTTTGAACAGGGCATCCGGTGAATCATGCAGCGTTTCCCAAAAACACTTAATGACAACTAATTCTTTTTTCAAACGGTGTCGCGCCAAAAAAACACAACCCATACCACCAGCACCCAATATCCGTTGAAGGGTATAAGTATGGACATTATGCAAGGCATAACGTTGTTGATTTAGCGTAATGGCTTCTTGTAAAGATGATAAGGCTTGATCATAAACGTGTTGGCGAACAAATACTTGAAACAGGTTAAACGCACTCAACGCCCGTTCTTTATCATTGTTCGCCTGTTGGTAGGCTTTGGTAAATAAGGCTTCGGCTTGTTTTAAATTGCCTTGCGAAGACACGACACTCCCTAATCCAATGGCTACTCGACTATATTGTGGATCAGATGGGGGAATGCGTTTCAATAATTGCCGTGCCTTTTTTATCAATTCCAAATTGGCAGTGCTATATTGTGTCAATTCATCACGCGGTTTGACTTGGGGCGATAAATCGGCGCGAGCCATCAATTGCTGAAGGATGGCTAAAATTTCTTTGGTATTATCTTCAATCTTAACCAATCGTTCTTGCAATTTTGGCAGGGCTGCCAAGACTTGTTTTAATTGGACATTAACCAATTGCGCCCAATCAGCAAAACGTTGGCTAAATTCAAGGAATTGGGCATAATGGGTTTGCGTTACCGATTCCACTTGTTGCAAACGTTCTAATTGTTGCCCCAGTTGTACCACTTCACCAAACCGTTTTTCAGTCACTGCTTGAGTTAATTTATTCTCTGTCGATTGCACGATTTGTTTAATTTCGCGCACATCAATTATTAAACCTTCGCGTTGCAACGCAGCTAAGGTAGTTTTAAAACGTGGCTCCTTGCGGAGTTGTTCATGCAAGAAAAATAAGAGGGCATTGCCCAACAATTCCTTAAATCGTAAAAAAGCCGTTACCTGTTTATCCAAGCTTTGCTGAGTTTGCACCAATTCTAAAACCAAATCAGTCATCGAACTTGCACCGCTCGCAGTGACAAAATCGGCTAATTCTTCCTCAGAAAAATGGACATTATCCGCTTGAAATAATGTGAGCGTTGCTATTTGTTGGTATTGTGCCACAGCGGTTTGTCGAAATGCGGACAACTTTTCATCGGCTAAACCTTCTTGTTGTGCAAAAGGCAATAAATAATCCGATTCTAAACGTTGCGAAAACTCGCTTTCCACGTTGCTTTTAAATAGCGATTGCCAAAATCCGCGCTGATTTTCTGGTGCTGCCAAGCCACTACTTATCGCCGCTAACGCATAACCATAACTGTCTTGAAAATTTTTTGCGATTTCAGCAGCGGTGAACGTAAAATTTTCTTTGAGTAAATCAATCGCTTTGTCTGTGCCAGTTGATTTAGCGATGATTTCTATGATGCGGCTATTGAGTAGTGTGGAAAGTCCTTTGCGTAAAATGGTTGTTGACATCAATATTAATTCCTTATTAATTCCTTATTATATGACGCTGAGTATCGTGGTTGGGAATGAGAAAGATAAAAAATTTATTCATTTGACAACATAAAATGAATACTATAACATTCATAATATTATTTTTACATTAGGAGATTATAATGAAAAGATTAACTGTCATTGATTTATTTTCTGGTTGTGGTGGACTATCTTATGGTTTGTACCAGGAAGGTTTTAAAATTTTGGCTGGTATTGATAAATGGGATGCTGCATTAAAAACTTTCCAAATCAATCATAAAGATGCGTTTACAATTTGTACTGATTTAACTCAATTCAAGCCACAAAAATTAATGAAACAGCTTAACCTTAATAAAGGTGATTTGGATTGTCTTGTAGGTGGACCGCCGTGTCAAGGATTTTCTAAAAATGTACCCGCAGCTTATCGCTTTTTAGAGGACCCTCGTAATTTATTATTTAGAAACTACTTGGACTGGGTAAAAGCGTTATATCCTAAAGTTGTTTTAATGGAAAACGTGGCCCCTATTTTTAATGCTTATGGTGGTGCTGTTCGTTATGAGATAATTGAAACGCTTGAAAAACTTGGATATAAAACAAAAGTAAAGACTCTATGGGCGCATGATTATGGTGTTCCTCAACGTCGTCAACGTTGTTTTTTCTTTGCTTCCAGAACTGGTATCTCCCCCGCTTTTCCAGAACCCTCTTTTGCTAAGAAAGAGGAGAATAACTTATTTGAAATAAAACAGCAGCACTGTTCAGCTTGGGCTGCAATTTCTGATTTACCTGTATTACAAAATGGCGAGGGTTACGAACCGATGCCTTATGATATGCTGCCCCAAAACAATTACCAAAAGATAATGCGAGAGAATAGCAATATTTTGTTGGACCATATAACTCGTCAATTAAGAGAAAAACAATTTGCACGCATTTCTTCTCTAAGAGCAGGAGAAGGGATTAAAGATTTACCTCCTGAAATTCGTCCTAAAGCCGGTTATAGCGGTGCGTATGGTCGGCTTGATTTTGAAATGGTGGCTCCAACCATCACAAGATGGGTATTTCATCCGGGTTCTGGCAGATTTTGTCATCCAAGAGAAGTATGCCTTATCACTATTCGAGAAGCTGCCCGAATTCAGTCATTTTCTGATGAGTTTCGATTTACGGGCACTTACATTGAAAAATCACATCAAATTGGCAATGCTGTTCCACCGCTATTAATGCGCGTTTTTGCAAAACACATCCGAGCTTGTTTTTAACTGATTCAATACTCAAATTATTTATCCAAGCAACTTTTGTACATCGTTATAAGTTTTTTCCCAATCACCCTCAAAACGATATCCTTTATCGTCAATATAAAGATCGGCTACCGGTTTATAAGCAACGACATCATCATAGGGAATATCATATTTATCCAACCAATTTTTGATGTCGTCAATTCTGAAATGTACTAATTCCCCCCACATTTTGACATTGATTCGTGCCGAACTGATTACAATACGATATCCTTTTTTCTGAAGTTTTGATAATACTTCACCAACTCCACTAATGGGTAAATCATTTGAGCGATTTCTGATGGTATCATCAAAGTCTAAGCATAATATATTTAATTTCAAAATAACTCCCCTTTCTCTAAATAATCAATTTTCAATAACTACTCTCATTTCAAGCATTGCAAAAACTTGCT
>JAUCGK010000214.1 GCA_030378085.1 Candidatus Parabeggiatoa sp. HSG14 | reverse complement strand
ATTGTTCTAAACTAAAAGGAGATTTAATTTATGCATCATGTATTTTTTCTAGCATATATAAAAAATTTGAAAAAAAATTATTTTTTACAAATAGTAAGTGTCGTATTTTCGACAGTTTTATTATGGACGGGAGTCAGTAGTTTAAGTTATGCGGAAACGGGAACGACATACTATGCTTTTGTCACACATAAGTTTGCGGGAGAAAATATTTGGCGATCTGTTTATGGGCCTGATAAATTGCTTCCTGGACTTTACCGTTTTCAAATTGTTATATTTCCCCAGTCATCTGATAACACCGCAGCAACTTGGTATGCGTTACGGAGAGAATTGAAGTTTGTCAAGGACCCACAAGGGGGCGTTAAAGTTACCACAAGAATGCCATTAGATAAGCAGTATGCTGCTAATTCTTGGTCAAATAATTGGGAAAATGCAAGACGAAAACAATTGCAACCTATGCTGGGTTATATGGATAAGAAACAGCCATTAGGTCATCCAGATCCTAATCTTATGCGTTTTCTTCTTCTCAAAAAAGATGTGGAAACCTCTTGGCAATTGAGGGGTAAAAACTACCGTCTCTATAGACTTCATTATTTGAGTGCGGGCATCTATCGTAACGAAGAACACATTAAGGCATTTTCACGCTTTGTTAATCCTGCTGAAGTGCCAAGCACTGATGTTAAGCAACTTAAAGAATGGGTGGATAGCCAAGATGCTTTTAGATTGGCAAAATATATGGCAACACCTGATGAGAAACACAGTGTATTTTACCAAACTTTTAAAGCGTGGTCTCACCAATGGCTTGGAAGAGTGAAAAAGTTTTCTTCACTTGAAGAAACTTCAGTATCTAATGAGAACGAGTCTTCAAGTGTTTGGAGTTCGTTATTTTTTGGTGTTTTGATTGTTGTTCTTGTCACAATAATTAGTATAGCGATAGGACTTCCTGAAAAATTACGATATTTACAAAATTTACGACACTTAAAGAAATTGCGAAACTTATTGCCTTTCCGTGATAGTAGCGAAGAGGTTTCTCCCTTTATCAGCAATAAACGAATATCAAAGCCTTATTTAGCAAAACCTAACCAAATGAGGGCAACACGAACTTCAAATCCTTCTACAGAGTCGATAACAGAGTCGATAGAAGAATTTGAAATATTACAAAATGAAATTAAACAACTTCGTGCCACCATTCATCAGCTAAAAGAAGAACAAATCAAGGAGATGAATCAAAAATTGGTGGAATTAGAATCGCTCCAAAAAACCACTCTAACTCTACGTGAAAACAACATTGGCAAGACTCAAGGCTTATCTCATGAAGAAATGTCTAAGTTGGTATGGAAAGTGTTGACAGAACATTTTTCTGTTTTATTATCTAACATCACCTCAGCACTTTTCAAAAACCAAGAATTTAAAAAAGCGATGGAGAACCAAATAGATGCTTATCTTCGTGGTCAGTTCAATGATAATGTCAATAAAACACTTGAGCAATTCGCAAAGCAATACTGGAATGAATTCATAGAAGAACAGAAGAGGCAAGAAGGTGTAGCACTGAACCAACATCAAGAAAACATTTTAATACATCAAGTACAACCAACAATCCCACAATTCAAAGAAGAAGAGAACATACACGAGGAAAGGAAAGAAAAACCTCAAACGACTGAGGAAAAAACAAATAAGGTAGAGGAAGAAATACAAGAAGAAAGGAAAGAAAAACCTCAAACGACTGAGGAAAAAACAAATAAGGTAGATGATGAGACTTCCCTAATAGAGGGAAAAACCTCCCCTATATCACCACCATCCCTTCCTCTTAACGTTGTAGAAAAAATAAAAACAGGTTTATTAAATGTAGAAACAGTAGATAAACCCACCTTGAACGATTTGGATACTACTGTCGAGCCTTGTATTTTCGTGGTAAATGTAGTCGCTAACTGTTTGGAAGTGACTTTGCCTGTAGCGCATTATCAAAATTTGAATAAAACAATTCAAGAATTAACGGGAGATAGTGTTTCTCTGATTATTGCTAATGTTGGAGACAAAATTATTCAAGAAGAACACAATATTGTTACTAAAACCACGGAAACATCTGAAAAACCAACAACTGTCACCACATTGGTACGCCCTGGTGTCAAATGTGGTAATATCGTTCAACGGAAGGCAGAAGTTGTTTAATTTCCTTAATTATACTGATAGTATAACTTCTTTAAACTAGGTATATGCAATCAACCTAAAATTTTTTATGTAAAATCAATATGTTAAGTAGTTAAATATTGAAAAAATATTACCTACTTAATTTTGAAGAGTGAGGAAAAAACATGCCACCTTTTTTAATGATTACGAGTGGAGTTATAAGCTATATTGGAGTTAAATGGTATCGAACTAGCAAAACCAGGAAAAAATTTCCTTCCTCTTTAAATAGCAAAGAAGAAGATTTTCTTAAGTTTAAGACAGAAAATGTTGGATTATTGTCTCATGATACTCAAAACTCAGCTGCTACCAATATTAGCTATACTAAAAATACCGTTCATCAGGAGTTTACTATCGCTTCGATGTCATTCGGTTTAGCAACAGCAGGCTCTTTGCTTTATTCACCATTAAGTATTGTAAGTGCGTTTGGGGTTAGCTATAACACAGCACCTATATGGTGGAAAAGTTATAATTCTGTTGTTGAACAAAAACAACTGACTGCTCTTGTTATTGATTCTATTTTAGTAGGTAGTCTTCTTCTTACAAACCATTTTTTTCTTGCAGCTCTTACTAACTGGTTATTCTATTTAAGCAAACGATTTTTGTTTAACTTTAAAGACACATTTCAAAGAGGCATAATCGGTTTTCTTATTGTCAAAGAACTCCCCAAATCTGTTTGGGTTTTGAAAGATGGTGTTGAAATTGAAGTATCATTTAATTCATTGAAAACAGGTGATATCATTGTTGTGAATGCGGGGAAAATGATACCCGTAGATGGCATCATTACTAAAGGCACGGCTTCAATTAATCAGAATCTTTTGACGGGAGATGAAGAATCGGAACCCTTAGAGAAAAGAGTAGGTGATCAAGTATTTGCATTAACTTTTGTATTATCAGGGCAAATTCACATTCAAGTTGAAAAATGGGGAAAAGAGACTTATGCTGCTAAAATGGCGGAAATGTATTTATGAATTTTGCTTTCAATTTTATTCCAGGTAAATCTTACAGTAAACGATAATGATATATTCACAAATTTTTGTGGGTATTGACATTGGAACCTCTGGTTGTAGGGGTTGTGCTATTGATATAAAAAACAAAATTCTTGCTGAATATCATCTTGAATTACCAGTTCCTAAACGTCGTGGTGTCGAAGTTGAACAAGAGCCATCTATTTGGTGGGAAGCTTTAAAAGAGGTCTTAAGCCAACTCAGTAACACGTTATCTTATCCCATCACTGCAATTTCAATTGATGGCACTTCTTCAACTGTTTTATTGGTAGACAAAAAAGGAATACCTTTTGGCCCTGCTTTAATGTATAACGATGCGCGTGCCATTAAAGAAGCAGAACAAATTCGTCAAATAGCTCCAGTTAACACCGGAGCGCATGGAGCAACTTCTAGTCTAGCTAAGCTGCTTTGGTTACAGGGATTGATTGGAGTCCAAAGCTTTAGCTTTGGACATATTTTGCATCAAGCGGATTGGTTGGCAGGAAAACTCACAGGGCGATTTGATATCAGTGATGAAAATAACTGCTTGAAGATGGGTTACGATCCTATTGCGCGTCATTGGCCTTCTTGGATATCAAAATTCGGTTTTGATATAAATTGCTTGCCACAAGTACAACCGCCTGGCACAATCATTTCTCCCCTCAAAGAAAATGTATCGAAACAACTAGGTATCAGTCCTAAAACAGTCATTATCAGTGGAACAACAGATAGTATTGCCGCATTCATGGCAACGGGTGCTAATCAAGTGGGAGATGCTGTCACTTCCCTTGGTAGTACTCTAGTACTCAAACTTATTTCAGATAAGCCCATATTTTCACCAAAACAGGGTATTTATAGCCATCGTTTATGGAATAAATGGCTTGCAGGAGGTGCTTCCAATACTGGCGGTGCTGTACTCTTGAAATACTTTACACCGAATGAACTCAATGCCATGACTCCTCATTTGCAACCAGAAAAATCCACTCACCTAAATTATTATCCGTTGGTTTCTAAGGGAGAACGCTTTCCAATAGCTGCTCCCGATTTAAAGCCATGTTTAGAACCTCGCCCAGTTAATGATGTCATATTTTTTCAAGGTATTTTGGAAAGCATTGGGCGAATTGAATCTGAAGGTTACAATCGTTTACAAAGCTTAGGAGCATCCTATCCAAAAACCGTTTATACCGTAGGCGGTGGTGCTAAAAATACAGCATGGACTCAAATACGGCAAAATATTCTCGGTGTCCCAATGCAAAAACCAAACTACACAGAAGCGGCTTACGGTGCTGCTCTTTTAGCGAAACGTGGTTTTTTAGCATGATTTAATTCAAGGTAACACTTTTTACTTTTTGGGACGCTGGAGTCCAAACCTTCAGGTTTGGGCTTTCCAAAGCCAAAGCTTTGGACGCTGGAGTCCAAACCTTCAGGTTTGGGCTTTCCAAAGCTAAAGCTTTGGACTCCATGTTACTCTTTTATCACCATTATTGTACCAATTCTTCAACTGAAAAATAGGAATTTTCATGTCTAACACAGATATTTTCACTAAAATCCAATCTCTCTTAAAACAACGTATCCTCATCCTTGATGGTGCAATGGGTACGATGATTCAGCGGCACAAATTGGAAGAAGAAGATTATCGGGGAGAACGCTTTAAAGAGTGGCTCTGTGATTTAAAAGGTAATAATGATTTACTCTCAATCACACAGCCACAAATCATCAAAGAAATCCATACCCAATATTTTGAAGCTGGGGCTGATATCATTGAAACCAATACATTTAGTGCCACGCGAATTGCAATGGCTGATTATCAGATGGAAGACTTAGCTTATGAAATGAATGTCGTTAGTGCTAAGATTGCCCGTGAAGTGGCTGATAAAATGACAATCAAAACACCCGATAAACCTCGTTTTGTTGCGGGTATTCTTGGTCCTACAAATCGCACAGCTTCTATTTCCCCTGATGTCAATGATCCTGGTTTTCGCAATATAACTTTTGATGGGTTAGTAGAGGCGTACTATGAATCGACAAAAGGTTTAGTTGAAGGGGGAGCGGATTTTCTCCTGATTGAAACCATATTTGATACTTTAAATGCCAAGGCTGCCATTTTTGCCGTTCATAAATATTTTGACGATCATAATTTGCGTTTACCTATTATGATTTCTGGTACGATTACTGATGAATCGGGTCGTCTTTTATCAGGACAAACTGCAGAAGCTTTTTGGAATTCAGTACATCATGCTAAACCTCTTTCTATTGGTTTGAACTGTGCTTTAGGGCCAGAACAATTACGTCAATATGTTGCTGAACTATCAAATATTTCAGAGACTTATGTTTCTGCTCATCCTAACGCTGGCTTGCCCAACGAATTTGGCGGTTATGACAAAACACCTGAGGCAATGGCTACCGAAATCGCTGAATGGGCGCAAAGTGGTTTTCTAAATATCGTTGGCGGTTGTTGTGGTAGTACACCCGATCATATTCGCGCTATTAAAGCCGCTGTTGAAAAATATCCACCCCGTAAATTGCCTGAAATTCCAGTTGCTTGCCATCTTTCTGGATTAGAACCTTGCACGATTGATAAAGAATCTCTTTTTGTCAATGTGGGTGAACGCACTAATGTGACTGGCTCCGCTCGTTTCAAACGATTAATTAAAGAAGACAAATATGAAGAAGCCTTAAAGGTTGCTCGTCAACAAGTAGAAAATGGTGCCCAAGTCATTGATATAAATATGGATGAAGGGTTGTTGGATTCTAAAGAAGTGATGACAAAATTCTTAAATCTAGTGGCAGCGGAACCAGAAATCTCCAAAGTGCCCATTATGATTGACTCTTCTAAATGGGAAGTTTTAGAAGCAGGTTTAAAATGTATTCAAGGCAAAGGCATTGTCAATTCCATCAGTCTCAAAGAAGGCGAAGAAAAGTTTATTGAACATGCTAAGTTGATTCGCCGTTATGGTGCTGCTGCTATTGTTATGGCATTTGATGAACAAGGGCAAGCCGATACCAAAGCGCGTAAAGTGGAAATTTGCCAAAGGGCTTATCACATTTTGACTGAACAAGTCGGTTTTCCGCCTGAAGATATTATTTTTGATCCCAACATCTTTGCGGTTGCCACTGGTATTGAAGAACACAATAACTATGCAGTTGATTTTATTGAAGCGACTCGTGAAATCAAGCAAACTCTACCTCATGCCATGATTTCTGGCGGTGTTTCCAACGTTTCATTTTCGTTTCGCGGCAACAATCCGGTGCGTGAAGCAATTCATTCCGTTTTTCTTTATCATGCGATTAAAGCGGGTATGGACATGGGCATCGTCAATGCAGGGCAATTAGCAATTTATGAAGACTTGCCAGAAGAACTCCGTGAACGTGTTGAAGACGTTATTCTTAATCGCCGCGCTGATGGGACTGAGCGATTGTTAGAAATTGCCGATAAACACAAAGGCGATGGTAGTGCCAAAGACAATAAACCTAATCTTGCGTGGCGTGATGCGCCGGTGGGTAAACGCCTTGAACACGCACTTGTCAAAGGCATCACAGACTATATTGAGGAAGATACTGAAGAAGCACGACAACAAGCTGAACGCCCGTTGCATGTCATTGAGGGGCCATTGATGGATGGTATGAATGTTGTAGGAGATTTATTTGGTGAGGGCAAAATGTTTCTCCCCCAAGTGGTGAAATCAGCCCGTGTGATGAAAAAAGCGGTAGCCTTTTTAATGCCCTACATTGAATCTGAGAAAGGGGAAGGTGCTATAAAGACACAAGGCAAAATCTTGATGGCAACAGTTAAGGGCGATGTTCACGATATTGGCAAAAACATTGTCGGTGTTGTTTTACAGTGCAATAACTTTGAAGTTGTTGATTTAGGTGTGATGGTGGCAGCAGAAACTATCTTAAAAGCAGCGCGTGAGCAAAACTGTCACATGATTGGTTTATCAGGATTGATTACACCATCATTAGATGAAATGGTACATGTTGCTAAAGAAATGGAACGCCAAGGTTTTGAATTACCACTTTTAATTGGAGGCGCAACGACTTCTAAAGTACATACTGCGGTTAAAATAGAGCCGAATTATAGTCATCCGGTTGTCTATGTGACTGATGCCTCCCGTGCGGTGGGCGTGGCGCAAAGCTTACTTTCCAAAGAATTAAAGGCAGAGTATGCTAAAAAAATCAGCGAAGAATATGTCCAAATCCGAGAGCAACGTGCCAAACAACAAGAACAACGCCAGAAATTTACGCTACAACAAGCGAGAGCTAATAAACTCGCAATCAATTGGAATGATTATACGCCACCCAAACCGACTTTCTTCGGCTTAAAAGTGTTTGAGGATTATTCACTAGAAGAACTCCGAAAACGAATTGACTGGACACCATTTTTTAG
The DNA here is from genome assembly GCA_030378085.1 of Candidatus Parabeggiatoa sp. HSG14. Taxonomy (GTDB): domain Bacteria; phylum Pseudomonadota; class Gammaproteobacteria; order Beggiatoales; family Beggiatoaceae; genus Parabeggiatoa. The sequence continues at coordinate 1,335 of JAUCGK010000214.1, read as the reverse complement.
ATCGTGGGAATTATCAGGGAGGTATCCTCAAATTTTTGAAAATGAAAAAGTGGGGGTTGAGGCACGTAAACTCTATAATGACGCACAAGCGATGTTAGACCAAATCATCACCGAAAAATGGTTAACGGCAAAAGCGGTTATTGGCTTTTTCCCAGCTAATAGTGTCAATGACGATGACATTGAAATATATAGCGATGACAATCGCACCGAAGTCAAAACAGTACTTCACCACATTCGTCAACAAATGTCCAAAACGAAAGATAAACCGAACTTATGTCTCGCGGATTTCATAGCACCTAAAAACACAGGAATTGCTGATTATATGGGTGTTTTTGCTGTGACGGCTGGCATTGGTATTGATGAACACGTTACCCGTTTTGAAAAAGCACATGATGATTATAATAGCATTCTTTTGAAAGCACTGGCCGATAGATTAGCCGAAGCCTTCGCTGAGCAAATGCACGAGCGTGTACGTCAACAGTTTTGGGGTTATGCACCGGATGAAAATTTCACCAATGAAGAATTAATAAAAGAAAACTATCGCGGTATTCGTCCTGCGCCTGGCTACCCGTCTTGTCCAGAACATACCGAAAAAGCAACGCTTTGGACACTGATTCAACCTGATAAAAATGCAGGCATGACTTTAACAGAAAGTTTTGCCATGCTCCCTACTGCTGCCGTGTCTGGTTGGTACTTTTCTCATCCCCAAAGCCAATATTTTGGCACGGGTAAAATTGAAAAGGATCAAGTGGAAAACTACGCTAAGCGAAAAGAGTTAACCATAGCTGAAGCAGAACGTTGGCTCGCGCCAGTTTTAGGCTACTAAAGGAAAGCTTGAAAAATCCATTACTTAACTGATGTTACGCACGGTGTATATTAATAACTGATGTTACGCACTATACTTCTAAAGGGTGTAACCTTCCTATGATGTCGGAATGTAGGGTGCGTCCCACGCACCGTCTTTCGGGAACTGGAAAAAAAACGATATGAAAGAAAAAAGGGTGCGTGCCGAGAGAAAAAGGGGTGCGTGGGACGCACCCTACACTCGCTAAGTAACGTTTTAGTTTCGGGAAATCCGCTTCGCTCCATTCCCGAAACAACTCTCTAATTGACGAAGGTATTGAACTATGCGATATTTTTTTAATCCCCGTTCCATTTACCGACTTGTTTTGACGTTGGTACTAAGGGTAGAAATAATGCGGTAGTAATTTAATAACTGATGTTACGCACTGTACTTCAAAAGTGAATACCAGAGTAGTGCAAAATGAAATTTTGCTGATTGTAACAGATTTTGGGGATACCCCCCTAACCCCCCGTACACGGGTGGAACCAAAC
>JAUCGK010000213.1 GCA_030378085.1 Candidatus Parabeggiatoa sp. HSG14 | reverse complement strand
CTATAGTTCATCGTTCAAAATTGGAAATAGGGAAAATCCTTAAATTTATAAATAAGAGGAAAATCCTTGATATTTCTAACATAATTCCGAGTTTGATTTTTGTTTACTTCGTTATTTATAACTATACTTCATTGTTACAAATTGGAAATAGGGAAAATCCTCAATGTCTTAAACACAAATTTTTAGTTTTGAATATTTTCGCTTTAATAAATTTTATGGTTTATTTTGCAAATTTAATGCCATATTTTTATTGTTCTCAATTTCTATTGGATAAGGGATAAAAAAAGGTTATACTTTAAAAAATGCCCAAAGCTAAAACTTTAGACTTCAAAAAATACATTTAAAATTCGTTCCATTCATTGTCAAAGTGAATAGTTTACTGGTTTTTTTAGTCTGTTTTGTATATAAATTAATGTTATAACTATTTTTTGAGTGATTTCATCAGGGAGTGTATTTTCAACTGTTTGAGAAAAAAGCTATAAATTTAAGTAACTCAACAAAAGTTTTTTAACATTCGTCATTTCAAAAAATCGGATTTCTCGTTTTTTTTTCAAAAATGTTAAAAGATTTATGTATACCTACTTAAATATTGAGGTTTTTAGCTTGTTCTTTCATAAAGTCGCTGGCAGTGGCAATTTCTTCAACAAACATAGCATTTCGCTGAGTCTTATGATTTGTACAATTTTTAAACAATTACCAATTACCAATTTGCAAAGGTATTTTCACAATGAGGAAAACACAAGAAAACCAACAACAGACTCAAGAATTACCAGAAAAAGCTGTTGTTGAGTACCTAAAGCAACATCCAGATTTTTTTATTCACCATGAAGATTTGTTAACCAAAATGGAAATTACCCATGCCAGCGATATGGCAATTTCATTGGTGGAACAAAAACGGGTGGTATTGGATCAGGAAAATCGGCGGTTGCAAGAAAAAAATCAGCAATTGCAACGTAATTTGGATGATTTAATCGCCATTGCCCAACAAAATGAAGAGTTGAATCAACGTATTCGACACTTAGTTGTCGCTTTAACTGAAGTGGACAATATGGATGAATTTTTCCATATTTTATACAGCACGTTATGCAATGAATTTAATACCGATGCGGTGGTTGTACGGTACTTTGAAGTATCAACCTTTGCAGAAGAACGTCAAGAATTTGTTGAATATGATGCTCAAATTTTCACACTGTTTGAAAACGTGTTAGAAAATCAGCTACCTATCTGTGGGCAATTATCCACTGCCCAAATTGAATATCTCTTTCCCAACAGCAAAATTGCCTCAGCAGTACTCATTCCACTAGGTACTCCCAAACAACCACGCGGGCTTTTAGCGATGGGCAGCCATGATGCTTCACGTTTTCATGTCAATATGAGTACCGATTTACTACAATACTTGGCTGAATTACTCAGTAATTTATTAAAAAGATGGGTACAACCTGTATAAATAATTTCTGATTGTAACAGATTTTGGGGACACCCCTAACCCCCCGTACACGGGTGGAACCAAACATCATTCGACACTACTTTGCTTTAATTTTTCTATTTTGGGACTTCCCCCTGTGTACGGGGGGTTAGGGGGGTGTCCCCAAAATTCGTTATAATCAGAATAATTTGTCAACTTCCATAATCTTTAAGTTTTAATTATAAATCAATTCATAAAAATGATTTTTAGGAAAAGACTCAAATATTATGGATTTTTAGTTTAGAATTATTGACTGATGTTACGCACGGCATTTCCAAAAGTGAATATTAGGAGTGCAAAATTTATTTTGCGAGGGGAGTGCAAAATTTATTTTGCAAAGGGTTGCACTTTAGTTGGCAAAATAAATTTGAAACGAAAGTTTGGAAGCTATCTGCGTAACATCAGTTATTGAGTTTTCTCCAAGAAATGGTATTTAAGGATAAGCGTGAAATAAAATGAGCCACTAAAATACTAAAACTTTTAATTTTTAAAAATCTGTGCGAAAGCTTTGGATAAACACCACAAACAACAGGAAATCATCAATGGAAGAGTTACAAACCATTATTGAGAAAGCGTTTGAAAATCGCGCTGAACTCAGCCTTAAATCCGATGTCAGTCATGATATTAAAGAAGCCGTCACTGAAACGCTTGGTTTACTCGATCAAGGCGAGTTACGTGTTGCTGAAAAGCATCAAGGTAAATGGATTGTTAACCAATGGATAAAAAAAGCCGTTTTGTTATCATTTAGTCTTGAAAAAAATTCTTTTATTAAGGGAGGCTATACTAATTATTATGACAAAGTCGCTCCCAAGTATGCCGATGCTGGTGTCTCTGATTTTTTTGAGCAGGGAGTACGTGTTGTACCACCTGCTGCTGCGCGTAAAGGCTCCTACATTGCACGTGGTGTTGTACTGATGCCTTCTTATGTGAATATTGGGGCTTATGTAGATAGTGGTACAATGGTGGATACTTGGGCAACTGTCGGTTCCTGTGCCCAAATTGGAAAAAATGTGCATCTATCAGGCGGGGTGGGAATAGGTGGTGTCTTGGAACCTGTGCAAGCCACGCCTACAATTATCGAAGATAACTGCTTTATTGGGGCACGTTCAGAAGTTGTCGAAGGTGTTATTGTCGGTGAAGGTTCTGTGATTTCAATGGGCGTTTATCTTGGACAAAGTACCAAAATCTATGATCGCCAAACAGGAAAAGTTACTTATGGTTATATTCCGCCTGGCTCTGTGGTAGTATCTGGTAATTTACCTTCTTCTGATGGAAAATACTCACTTTATTGCGCGATTATTGTCAAACAAGTGGACGAAAAAACCAGAGGTAAAGTGGGATTGAATGAATTATTGCGGGATATTTAAGTGAAATGACAAATGTGTCCGTTATTAACAGTGTTTAAGAAAATGATACCAAGGTAGTTTTTAAACGCAGTGATGAGACGAAACTCAATAGCGAGTGTAGGGTGCGTCCCACGCACCTCTTTTTCTCTCGCACCCTTTTTTCTCTCAGATCGTTTTTTTCCTGTGAACGAAAGACGGTGCGTGGGACGCACCCTACATTCCGACCCCCTTTAGAAGTATAGTGCCTAACATCAGTTATTTAAATGAATTTAACAAAGTAAAATTAATTATTTCCTTTTTCCAAACATTACTTTAGGACATAAAAATGTTCAATATTAAATATCAAACAAAAGGGCTTTATGGTATAGCTTTGGCACTTATCGTTGGTAGTGCGATATTTATCTATTACTACGTTAATTCTCTCATTTCCACATCAAATTGGGTAATACATACCCAAAAAGTCATCGGGCATGGACAAGAATTAGGATATTTATTAGCCCAAATGGAAACGACAGAACACAGTTTTTTGATGACGGGTGACGAAGAACTTTTTGAACTCTACCATCATGAGAAAAAGAAATTTAAAAAATTCATGACACAGTTCAAAAATTTGGTGCATGATAATCCATCACAAATTGAACTTCTAGAGGAGATTCAAGAACTCACCAACCAGTGGCATAAAAAAGCAGCCACAGTGGCAATCGCTATAAGAAAACAAATACCTGTTGATGCCATAGATGCTGACTATTTTCAAACACGCCTGACAAAAGGGGTGGGTAAGGGTATTTTGGATGAGATAAAGGTTGTCCTCACCGAATTACATAAGAATATGCAAATGAAAACGGATAAAAATGCTGAAATTCTTATTCTTACGATTGCTAATGCTTTGATTGTTCAAGAATCTAGCCAAAGAATGTTTTTAATGACTGGCAAAGAAGAGTTTTTGGATCCTTATTATCAAGAGCAAAATGCTTTAGATCAATATTTTGTTGAAATTGAAGAGCTTCTGGCAGGTGATATCAGTCATAAAGCACTTATCAATCGGGTAAAATTTTTGGCCCAAAAATGGATAGAACAAGTAGCTATTCCAGAAATTGAAGCCAGGGAAAAAATGAATAAAAATCATACAACATTAAAAAATGTCATAGCTTTTGTTGAACAAGGTGTTGGTAAAAAGATAATGGTTCAAATCCGTACCCTACTTGAAAAATTTATCGACAAGGAACGTGCTTTGTTGAAAGTAAGGCAGCAAAAAACCGACGCAATAGCTCTTATAACCATGATTGTGACGGTTTTGGGTAATTTATTCGTTATTCTTGTAGGCGTTTTAGCTTTTTTATTTCTTGCTCGACAAGATTGGGTAAAAAATGGATTAACTCAATTAAATGATCGGTTAAGAGGAGAACAAAACACTGCTTCACTTGCTAAAAATATCATTTCTTTTTTGACAACCTATCTAAATGCTAAAGTGGGATTATTTTATCTACTTAAAGAATCAGTTGATGAGCAACCTTCTTATTTACAAGTAATAGCCAGTTATGCTTATACAACGACTGAAAATATGCCCACCCAATTTTTTATTGGCGAAGGGCTAGTGGGACAAGCCGTTTTGGAACAAAAACCACTTTCTTGCGTTCACAGTCAGGAAGAATTTACGCACATTATTCAGTCTGGTTTAGCAAAAGCGGCACCTCGTTATGTCATTATGATTCCTTTTTTATATGAAAATACGGTGATAGGTGTTATTGAAATAGGTTCTTCCAAAGTATTGAATTCTCTTCAAAGAGATTTCTTGGAACAAGTCATGCCGAGTATTGGAATAGCGGTAAATACAGCTAACTCACGTACTCAAATGCAAGCACTCTTAGATCAAAGTCAGAGACAAGCTGAGAAAATGCAAACTCAGCAGACAGAGATGGAAGCTCAGCAGAAAGCACTGAAACGTAAGCAAATGGAATTGCAACAAATTAATGAATTAGAACAAAGTCAACGAGAAGAATTAATCAGCCAACAGGAAGAACTTCAACACAGAAATGAAGAATTACAAGCCCAGGCAGAACAATTACAAACCCAACAAGAAGAATTACGCCAATCCAATGAAGTACTTGAAGAACGTACAAAAGAGTTAGAACGACAAAAATCAGATATTCAACAAAAGAATATTGATTTAGAAAAAACTCAAACCGAGATGGAAAAAGCCAAGGATGCGATTGAAACAAAAGCCAGAGAATTGGAATTGGCTAACAAATATAAATCCGAATTTCTCGCTAATATGTCCCATGAATTACGTACTCCTTTAAATAGTTTGTTGATTCTCTCGCAATTGTTAGCTGATAACAAAGATGGTAACTTGAGTGACAAACAGGTGGAATATGCAAAGACGGTTAACAGTGCTGGTTCAGACTTACTTACACTCATTAATGATATTTTGGATTTATCCAAAGTTGAAGCGGGTAAAATTGAAATTCATGTTGAGGATGTGTTACTGAGCGATTTAATAGAAGCAATTGCACTAAAATTCCGCCATTTAGCGGAAGATAAAGGACTAGATTTTCCGGTGACAATAGCAGAAGATTTACCTCCCGTATTGCATACAGATGGACAACGCCTCAAACAAATTATTAACAATTTATTGTCTAATGCCTTTAAATTTACCAATGAAGGCAAAGTCCAATTAACCATACAACGTCCTACTGAAGCTTTCCTATCGCAAATAAAACCAGAGGATAATTTATCTGATCCTGCTAAAATGATTACAATAAGCATTGCAGATACAGGTATAGGTATTCCTAAAGACAAGCAAAAATTTGTCTTTGAAGCTTTTCGACAAGCTGATGGTACAACCAGTAGAAGCTACGGTGGTACAGGATTAGGTTTATCTATTTCCCGTCAATTTGCAAAATTGCTAAGTGGGGAGCTTTATCTCCATAGTGAAGAAAAATCAGGGAGTACTTTCACATTGTATTTTCCTGAAAATGCACCAGAACAGTCACAAGATAATGAAGTTCAAGAGGAAAAACCGCTTGATTTTTTTCAACCTACTGTTGCAGCTTCATTTCCTGACGTAACAGAAGCGACTTCAGTTGAAGAAATGCCCAACGAAGAAATAATTGACGATGACAGATTTGATCTCATTCAGGGAGATAAAACTCTTTTAATTATTGAGGATGACAACAAATTTTCTGATATATTAATAGAATTAGCCCGAGAAAAAGGTTTCAAATGCATTGTTGCCCAAAATGGCAGAATTGGCTTACAGCTCGCAGTAGAATATAAACCCAATGCCATTATTCTTGATGTTACTTTACCTCAAATAGATGGCTGGGCAGTCATGGATAAACTCAAAAATACCCCTGACACGCGGCATATTCCTGTGCATTTTATCTCAGGAGCAGATCAAGATAAGAATGCAAAACAAATGGGTGCAATTGGGTATTTGCAAAAACCCGTCAACACAGAACAACTTGGAGATGCCTTCAAAAAAATAGAACAATTTTTGATTAAGACAGTAAAGACATTATTAGTGGTGACTTCAAGCGAACCACACCAACAAAAAATTCTGAAACTGGTTGAGAATGACACTGTCCAAACAACATTAGCAATGACAACAAATTCTGCTTTACAACACCTTAAAACAACATCGTTTGATTGTGTTATCCTTGATATGGGTGTAGAACAAGGCATAGGTAATCAATTACTTGAACAGATGCGAAAAGATAAAAAATATTGCCAAACCCCAGTTATTATCTATGCAGAGCGTGATTTGACTTCTACAGAAGAAGCGTTATTGCAACAATGTGCAGAAAATCTCACAGTGAAATCAGTGAAATCATCAGAACGTTTATTAGACGAAGCATATCTCTTTCTACACCAAATAGAAGCTAATTTACCGTTAGAACAACGTAACATGCTACAAATGGTGCATGATAAAGAAACGGTTTTTGCCTATAAAAAGGTATTAATTGTGGATGATGATATGCGAAATGCCTTTACTTTAGCGACAATGCTGGAAGAAAAAAATATGGAAGTAGTTGCCGCAAGTAACGGTCACGAAGCTCTTGAATTATTGGATGAACATGACGATATTGCTATTGTTCTGATGGATATTATGATGCCAGAGATGGATGGCTATGAAGCCATGCAAAAAATCAGAGCGCAACCCATTTTCTATAAATTACCCATTATTGCACTCACTGCAAAAGCGATGAAGGGAGACAAAACGAAATGTATTGAAGCAGGTGCTAATGACTATTTGTCTAAACCAGTGAATATCGATCAACTCCTTTCATTGATGCGTGTGTGGTTATATAGGTAATTTCCTGATTGTAACAGATTTTGGGGACACCTCCCTAACCCCTGTGCAGTCTGAGCTTTTTTAGCTTCATATTTTTCATGCTGTTTTTATGTTGTTTTAAAATCGAATCAACTTAACGATTTTTTGAGTGACTTGAACCGAAAAATGAGTTATAACAAAAAAAGTTTATAACTACACCATACCATGACCGAAACCATGAAAAAATTCAAAAGTTCAGCTAGCCGTTTAGTCCGTTTCTTTCAAAAGAGTCGTGATAATTGGAAGGCCCGTTCGGCAGACAAACAAAAAAGAATTAAAGCGTTGGAAATAAAAGTCCGCGATTTAACTGAAAGTTGAGACTATTGGAAAAATCAAGCGAAAACCGCACAACGAGAACTATCCATCAAACAGACTCTTGATACTGAGGTGCTAAAAAAGGAGGAGACAACCAAAAAAACGAATGTTATTGAAGTTATCGATCCAGAAATCACAGTAGAAACTTTAGTTCCTAAAAGACATGTTTATCCGTTTTTAAAGCTAAAAATGATTATTCTAAAATTAGTCAAGTTTATTCTTTAGACGAAGAAGCTTACTCAATCCTAGCCTGTCAAATTAGTCAAAAAACACTCAAGTACCTCAAAAGCATGGAACATCAAACCTATGCCAATGAGACAATATTTCTTGATGCGATTACAAAAACTGATAGTTTGAAGCAAGACCATAAGGATATTGAGAGCATTTGTCAAGCCGTTCACTTAGGAAAAAGACAATTCCTTGATAAACTGGGCTGGTTAGATGACTATCAACAAGAACTTCAAATTTATACCCAAATGATTGAGATAGCACATCAAGCTGAAGCTCTGGTCAAAAACTTGGGGTTAACAACAGATTGTAAAAAACAGTTTGAGCAGAGCCTTAAATCGCTTGAATTATTGCCTCAAACCCAGGATTTTAAGCAAAAAGTATTCGAGGTTAAAGTTTTTGCGCGCAAAAACTTTAACCTCGAATTGAGTATCTCAGTAGAGAAAGTGCTAAAGTACCAGAGAGTAAAACCTTGCTTGCAACCTCAGATGTGATTGAATCCCTTTTCGGTAAATATAAAGTGCTTAGTTCAGCAAATTGCCTCAAAGAACTGGGAAAAAGGATTTTGACTCTCCCACTTATGTACTTTATCAATAATTTACGACTTTATCAAAAATGCCCTAGAAAATGTGAGTGAAAGAGACCTTGAAAACTGGGATAACAATACCTTTGGACAATCTGCTCTTTCAAAAAGACGAGAGGCATTTTCTTTACCTAAACAAATAGACACAAAAAGAGCATGAAAAAAGAGCATGAAAAAAGAGCATGAAAAAAGCTCAGACTGCACAGGGGTTAGGGAGGTGTCCCCAAAATCTGTTACAATCAGAAAAAAATATAATTAAAAAACTAAATGAAAATAAAAAAGAATTCGTTGCAACGAAGTAACGGAACGTTCAACCCACCATTCATTTAACCCACCATCCATTTCGCCATCCATTTTCTCGTTCCTCAGCGAAAGCGTTTTCATTTTTATCGTAACGCTCCAGCGTCACTCCTTATTGATTTTACAACCAAATCACTTCAATTTGTTTCCCATCAAAAGTCACTTGTTCTCGTTTACCAACGGCATCCCAATTTGACACTTTGCCACGATGGAAAATAATCAACCAACCGTTCGGTAAACTGAGTCGCTTTAAATAACCGGCTAATTGCTTTTTACCTTCCGTTAATACGGTTTTGCTACGACGCTTTAATTCCAAGGCAAATC
>JAUCGK010000026.1 GCA_030378085.1 Candidatus Parabeggiatoa sp. HSG14 | reverse complement strand
TTATTCAAAATCCCTTAAACTGACATAAATCTTTGAAAAATAATCTCTGTTCTAAATGTTAAAATATCACAGTTAATCAAATGAATTAAAAAAATAACATGTTAATTTATTTAGATTTAAACCAAATCAAATCGCACGATAATATAATGACTAAATGCCTTAAGCTTATTTAATTAAATTGTTAATTTACTATTTATCAAATTCTATAAAAATTAAATTTTATTGTATGAACAATAGCTTCATTGTTATAAAGCGATAAACCAATTATTGAATTAAAAAGTTATGAGTTTATTCAGTTTAAAACCCGATCCTGTAGTAGGGATAGATATTAGCTCAACAGCCGTCAAATTACTTGAACTTAGCAAAGCCGGCAAAGGGTATAAAGTTGAAAGCTATGCCATGGAACCTTTACCAGAAAATGCTGTAGAAGATAAGAATATTGCTGAAGTAGAAATTGTCGGTGAAGCTATTGATCGCGCCGTTAAGCGTGCAAAACCAAAAGCCCAGTTTGCCGCTTTGGCAGTGGCAGGACCTACTGTCATTACTAAAACCATCCAGATGGATGGGGGCATGACTGATGAAGACATAAAAGAACAAATTGAGGGTGATCCCGCTCCTTATCTTGGTCAAGATATTGATGACATTCATCTTGACTTTCAAGTGATAGGGCCTAATGAAAAAGAGCCAGAGCGTGTTGATATTTTATTGGCAGCTTGCGTGAGTGAAACATTAGAAGCACGTACAACTGTTATTGAAATAGGTGGTTTGAAATCTAAAGTAGTGGATATTGAAAAAAACGCACTTGAAAATGCTTTTTTGATGGTTGCACAAAACGATCCTGAAATTAATGAAGGTGAAACGATTGCCCTAATTGAAGTCGGCGCAACCACTACAACAATGAATGTGTTAGGAGAACAAACAATTGTTTACGTGCGTGAGGAAATGTTTGGAGGTAAACAATTGACCGAACAAATTCAAGCACAGTATGGTCTTAGTTATGAAGAAGCTAATCTCGCCAAACGCAATGGTGGTCTACCTGAAGATTATGAAAGCGATATTCTTGAACCTTTTAAAATTGAAGTGGCTCAGCAAATTAGTCGAATGGTGCAATATTATTATGCAGCCTCTCAATATGGCAAATTGTCACACATTCTAGTTGCTGGAGGTTGTGCTTCTATCCAGGGAATTATTGAACAAATTAATAATAGAGTAGGGGGACATGTGTCGATTGTCAATCCTTTTGCTGGCATGTCAGTAGCACCACGAGTTAGTAAAAAAGCTTTGATGAGTGATGCTCCCGCGTTAATGATTGCTTGTGGATTAGCACTACGGACTTTTGACGAGTATTAAGTGCTAATGAAAAATGAAAAATGGCTTTTTCAAAACAAATACTATTCAAAATCAAAGATGATTGAAAAAACTTGTTTTAGCCATTTTAATATTATTTTTTAGTACATGTTTTGATGTAATTTGTCCAAAGTCCAAAAAAAATTTAATTAGAATACTGTTTAACTCACGTTAGTCGTTTTCTTGATAACTCGTTTTTTTTTCACCGTAACTCCTTGATTTTCTGTAATCAGATTTGTGAAATATCGAATTTCAAGCTAACCTAAACCTACCTTTTTTCCAGTGATTTTCATTTGTCAAGAAATTGACTTTAAGCATAACAATTCTAATTGTGATTTTTGTTTTAATATCATACTTTTAAAAAATAAATAAATAATTATAGTAGGGATAATTTTCGCAAAAAAAATGCCTTGTAGTATAAATTTAGAAATGGTTGTTTTTGCTTTTTTTAACTTATTGAAATTTAAAGAATTCCAAAAATTACTGGATTGAGATTTCAACACGTAAGTGATCTTTTTATAGTTATGATATTTTATTGACGTTTAATCTGTATATTATTAGTAGACATTATACCGATTAAATTTAAGTGACTGATTTTATTGAACTTCGTTAAGACTATTAAGAAAATCAATAATTTGTATTAAATCAGTATATACTCTAAGATAAAGAGGAGCAAGCATAGCATGGGTTAAATATTAAATTGTAGGGAGTACCTACATAGCCCATTCTACACTTTCTACAACAAACAATTGCGTAATTTTGGAGAAATTTCCTTGGCAAATATTATTCTTTGTACTCATAACAGTGGTGGGTTGGTAAAACGACTTTAGCTATTCATATTACTGGTATTTTAGCTAATAACCTGAGTTCGACAAAAAAAGCCTTGATATTATTGGTATCCATTAAATTTATTCTGAGAAATCCTTGTTTGATGAAATTAATAATGTTATTTGTGTCATCACCAGTTCATAAGACACTTAAAATCAGGATTTTATTTAACTCATTGATAGACAAATATTTTTATGTCGAACTCAGGTTAATAGAATAGGAAAAACATTATTGATAGATTAGATTCGTGGAAATTTTATGCTAAGGAATGAGGATTTAATAATTTGCAAAATTTTGATGCTAAACCTGACAGGTTTTTAAAACCTGTCAGGTTTCAACTTTCGTATTTTATTGAATCCTCATTCCTAAGGGTCTTCTTAATTACTGAAGTTACGCAGATAGCTTCCAAACGGGAGTGCAAAATTTATTTTGCCAACTAGAATGCAATCCCTCACAAAATAAATTTGAAACGAAAGAGACACAGGCCATGTGTCTTTTGGAAGAATTGACTTAATAATGGAAAAAGGATTTATTTCAATCCAAGTTATTAAAGCCAAACATATCTGCTTCATTTGCTGACTGTTTGTACAGTATCATAAGCCGTCATCAATCTGAAATTGTTATTATTTTGGCTGGAATTGGTTATTCTGATGGATTTAAAGCCAGATTAATTAACAAATTTAAAATTCATCTGTTGACTTTGAGTGATTTTTTCAATGAAACTGAAGAATTTAAATCGGCAGTAGAAGACTTACCACTCTTACAAGATTTGAGTTTTGAAATGTAATTATTTACATCACAGGTGAAAATGACTAACACCAGATTATCTCTTACGAATTTTTCATGTTGTGTAGGTTCAATCTGGTATACTGGGTTCATGACATTTTAAAATATTAAAAATATCATTAAATATAAAATATAAACATGTTACTTAAAATTTCTGGCATAGCAAGGATTATAATGTTAAATTGTAATTGTTGATTGGAGTATGCTCAGTGTAGCGAAACTTTACCTACTCTATAATAACCCATCCTACGCTCGTTAAAACCTAAAATCTAAAATTATTGAATCATGCCACGTATTAATCTATTGCCTTGGCGCGAAACGCTTAAAAAAGAACGTGAAATTCGTTTTGGAATCATTACGGGAGTCTCACTTGTCTTAACAGGATTGGTGGTACTAGGTGTACATATCTATTTTGAAAGTGAAATTGGTTATCAGCAAAAGCGTAATAAATATTTGCAAAGAGAAATTAAAAAAGCTGAGGACCAAATCAAAGAAATTGAACAATTAGATGAGAAAAAACAACATTTAATTGAACGCCGAAATGCTATCCAAAAACTTGAAGAAAGTCGTCCTCAAGTAGTGCATTTATTTGATGAATTTGTGAGACGAGTACCAAACGGTGTATATTTCACAACGATGGCACAAAAGAATAATCAAATCACCCTTGAAGGCGTTGCACAATCAGAAGGGCGTATTTCATCGTTGATGAAAAATTTTGAGACTTCTCAATGGGTGAGTCATCCAAAAATTATTGTCATTAAACGAAATAAAAAAGGTGTCAAACAAACCAATAAGAAAAGTAATAGTGTTTTTCTTTTCAAATTGGAAATGACACAAAATGCACTTCAACTACAATAATACACCTCAATTGATTTCAAATTTATTCTTGATACTTTTAACTATAATACTTGCTTTTTTGGACTTTATAAAATTTGAGGGTATTATTTTTTTTTGAATATTTCTAAGTAAGAAGGAAAATAAATAATGAAAGTGGAAGATTTTAGTAACTTAGATCCTAAAAACTTTGGCAATTGGCCTATCCCAGTTAAAGCATTAATCATTATTGTATTGTGTGCAGCCGCACTATTTGCTGGTTATTGGTTTGATACACAAAATCAAATGAATCATTTAGTAAAGACTCAAGCTGAAGAAAATAAATTTAAAAAAGAATTCAAAGACAAACAATGGAAAGCAGCTACTTTGCCTAAGCTTAAAGAACAGTTGGCACAAATTGAATCAACACTTTCAGAATTGCTCAAAAAATTACCCAATAATAACCAAGTGCATGAATTAATTCGAGATATTTCTCAAACCGTATTAGCAAGTGGTTTAACACAAGAATTATTTAAGCCGGATTATAAAAAAGAAACAAAAACAGAAGTTTATGTTACATTACCTATTAAATTGCGTGCTACGGGCGATTATCATGCTTTTGGCAAATTTGTCAGTGGTGTTGCAGCTATGAATCGTATCGTCACCCAACATAATGTATCTGTAAAGGCTAGTAAACGTCGTAGTAAAAAAGGTAACCAATTAACTTTAGAAATGGTCGCACAAATTTATCGTTATCGTGATCCCTCTGAAGTAGAAAAAGAAAAGAAAAAAGCAGCTAAAAAGAACAAGAAAAAATCGTCTAAAAAGGCGAAAACAGGAGGACATGGTGGTCATTAGGACTCATCATAACTTTAGCTATTTTTAATTCGTCCAAGAGTCATTTAACAGCGGGAAGGATTTTATGACAAATTATACATTACTCAAAAATAATCGCAGAAGTTTTTATCTTGGCTTGATAATATTCTCATTATTGGGTTGCAGCGAGCGAGGTATGATGGATTTAAAAACGTATGCCGCTAAAATTAAGGCAAGAGAAAATCCACACGTAGATACCATCCCAGAATTTAGACATATCCCCAGTTATTTCTACGAAGTACAACACATGCGTGACCCATTCATACCTTTGAAAACTGCCCAAAAACGGGATATCCCCTTGTTAAATACTAATTCAACGACTAAAAAAGGGCCATGTCCAAATCCAACTGATTCTAACAGGGTACGTGTAGGTATAGAAATGATGCCTCTTGATACTTTAAAAATGACAGGAACGTTAGAAATAGCTGGAACATTGTGGGCATTAATAGTATCAAGCGAAAACACTATTTATCGGGTAAAACAGGGAGACTATATGGGAGAAAATTACGGAAAAATTATCAATATCTCTGAAAACAAAATTGAGGTATTGGAACAAATTCCTGACGGCGAAGGATGTTGGAAGGAATTTGTTACAAATGTTCCCTTGTTTGAGGGTTAATTGTTCGCAAAAATCAGTTTTCACCGTTTTGTTATTCAGTATCATCACCTGATGTTACGCAGAAAACTTCAAAAGTGAACACCTACGTGCAAAATTTGTTTTGCGAGGGGTTGCACTCTAGTTTGCAAAATGAATTTTGCACTCCAGTTTGGAAGCTATCTGCATAACATCAGTTATCACCCCAATAGTTTTTTTTGTCACTATGAAATTGAAAATAGGGAATAGAACATGAAAATATGGTGGATATTGTAAATGATTTATTTTCTATTCTCAATTCTCAAAAAAAATTAAGGAAAAAACTTTATGAAGAAAAATCTGTTATTCTTTGATTTGAATAATGTATACCACATTTTCAAAATTATTTTGAGTGTGTTCATTTTGAACATTATTCAAAGTGTGTTGTTAACGCATAGCGTGGTTGCTTTAGAAAATTTCAATCGTTTGGAACATATTGACTTTTCGACTATGCCTGGTAATCGCGTACAAATCCAATTGAATTTTTCCAGTACACCGATAACTCCCCAAACTTTTTCAACAGATAATCCAGCCCGTATTGTGTTGGATTTTTCTGGAGCAAAGCTTGGTTTAAAGAAAAAATCTCAAGCTATTGGTATTGGATTAGTACAAAGTACAAGTGCGGTTGAAGCTCATGACCGTATCCGCGTTGTTCTTAATTTAGTGCGTATGGTACCGTTTGATGTTCAAGTAGTGGGTAATCGAGTATTAGTAACGGTAGAAAATATAGGTGCTCAATCTACTCTACCAAAATCTGGTGGCTCATTTACAACTCCCATGCCATTAAAAGCTACTGTGCCTCAGGTATCAACAAAGCCTATGATACCAACAGTGCCATTTAAGCCAACCACACCACTCGTATCTTATGAACCTAATACACCTTCTGTACCTTTCACACCATCAGTGTCTTATGAACCGTCCCCGCCAAAGCCACAGGGTGCCTATATACAAGATATAGATTTTCGCCGAACCCAAGATGGCGCAGGACGTATTACCATTGTATTATCAGAACCCACTATTATGGTAGATATGCGGCAAAAAGGGACTAAAATTGTATTAAATTTTTCTAATATTAATCTACCAAGCAAATTAGATCGGCGTTTAGATGTACAAGATTTTGGCACTCCAATTAGTTTCATAGATACTTCTCCGCTTGGTTCTCATGTTCGGATGAACATTATCATTGCAGATAACTCTGAATATCATGCTTATCAAAGAGAAAGTATCTATGTGGTTGAAGTAAAAGAAAAAGTAGTGGTAAAAGCGGAAGAAACTAAAATAGAAGAGCGTAAATATGAAGGACAATTAGTTTCTTTCAATTTTCAAAATATTGAAGTACGTGCAGCACTTTCACTATTATTCGATTTACCAGGTGTCAATCTTAACATGGTTGCTGGAGATGATGTCAAAGGTTCAGTTACTTTACGGTTAAAAAACATTCCTTGGGATCAAGCACTTGACATTATCCTTGAAGCAAGAGGATTGGGCATGCGAAAAATTGGCAATGTGGTTATGATAGACCTAAAAAAGAATATTGATGAACGTAAACAACGTGAATTGACCGCTCAAAAGAAAATTAAAGAACTTGAGCCGCTATATACGGAGTTTATCACCGTCAATTATGCCAAAGCCAAAGATGTTGCTAGCCTGTTACAAACGAGAGGAGATCACTCATTTTTATCAAAACAGGGTAGTGTGTCTATGGATGAAAGAACCAATACATTAATCATTCAAGATACAGCTACAAAAATTGGAGAAGTCCGTCGTTTAATTTCCTCGCTAGATACGCCAGTGCGCCAAGTACTCATTGAAGCCAGAATTGTAATAGCTAATAGTAACTTTAGCAAAAGTTTAGGTGTTAAATTTGGTCACAGTGCCAATCAAGATCTGGGACAAGGCAATGGTGTTGTTTTTGGTGGTAAAGTGGGAGGTGATACGAACTTTTCTGGAGGTACCGGATTTACCAGTGATACCACTATGGTTGGTGAAGGTCAGGGTGAAAATTTCATCGTGAGTTTACCTGCTATTGTTGATGCTGGCAGTCCTGCCTCTCTTGGATTAGCAATTGGCAAGATTGGTAGTTATCTATTACAATTGGAATTGTCTGCTATGCAATCAGAGGGAAGTGGTGAAATTGTTTCTAGTCCGCGAATTATCACAGGTAACCAACAGGAAGCCATTATTATCCAAGGAACGGAAATTCCTTATGTTCAAATGGCTGGAGTAGGCTCAGTTGCTCAAGTGCAATTTAAACCAGCGGTATTGGAATTGAAAGTCACTCCCCAAATTACGCCTGATGATCGGATTAGCATGGAACTTTCTGTCAAAAAAGATTCAGAAGGTAAACGTATTAATGGTAATGTTAGTATTGATAAACGCGAGGTAAAAACTAATATACTTATTGATAATGGTGAAACAGTCGTATTAGGGGGAGTTTATGAACGAACAATGAGTAATACGCTCGAAAGAGTCCCATTTTTTGCTGACTTGCCTTTTATAGGTAATCTTTTCAAACGTAAATCAAGCCGAGATGAAAAATCGGAACTCTTAATTTTTGTAACCCCTAAGATTATCAAAGAAACAACATGAATGGTAATTGGTATATATAAATTTTTCAGGTAAATAACTTCACAAAACCTACCAGGTTTGATCGAGAAATTATTTTACTGAACATCTATAGATCATAAAAAATACCGATTCTCCTTTCTCAACAGAAAAAAGGATAAACTTAATGTCAATACGTTTTTTTAGCAAATGGCTCCTGTTCACTGTGGTACTTGGTTTATTGAGTGCCTGTGGTGGTGGCGATGAACCAAGTAATCTTTTAACGGGTACAGGTGGCAATGTAGGCGGCTCTCCCACCTCAGTATCCGATGATGGCATGGATGTAACCTACAGTCTTACCACTGCTTTCACCAGTCAAGCGAGTGCGATTGTTACGTTGATAACTTACGAAAGATTTGATCCTCAAGATACAAACTCTCAGCGTATTATGGAACCTCATGTCACCTTTGTTGCTACACTTCTATCAGGGGCTGCAAAATTAGAGAATGTGCCAGGAAAGACTAATCATGAAGGAAAAGCCAGCTTTACTGTTACTCACGATGGACTTAAAGGTGGAAATGTTTCCATTAATATTAGTTTTACGGGTCGTTGGAAAGGAGGAAGCGATTTTTCAATAGCTTTTGGTGCTTCTGTCATAGCTAAAGTCATTACAGAGGGAACTGTTCCTGCAAATGGTACAACACCAATCAATGTTAAAGTTTTTTTGCGTGACGTTTACGGCGAAGCTATCCCTGGTGTTCCTGTTACTTTATCTTTTCCACCAGATTCATTCGCAACCCCTGTGCCAACAGGTGCTTTAGGTGATTTTACCGATATTAATGGTGAATTTTCTGCAAATATTACCAACACGGTTCCACAAGAAACCTATGTAACCCCTTATGCTTATGGGATTGCTGCAAATAGCGGGATACCATTGCCATTATCCTTTGGGTTGACTGGCGGCGGTGTTGTGCCAGAAACCATTGATTTACTCGTTAAAAGTGATAATGTCCAAGCAGATGGTGTTACTCCTGCAACATTAATGGTTATTGTTCGTGATGCAGCCGGTACGCCAGTGCCTAATATGCCTGTGAGTCTCTTTACTGATTCTCTTACTGCACAGTTGAAAGTAGCGGATAAAGAAGAAACGGCAACTTTTTCTATTATTGGTGATACTGGACCAAATGCCTATTTTGAATTGGATATTGCTAACACAATTCAGGAAGAAGTCAAAATAACGGCCACCACCACAACTGGTGATGAAACTAAAACACAAACTCAAACCGTTAATTTTACTGATGATATAACGCAAACCGGAATAGAAATAGCGAGTATCGTACTTGATAAACTCATAAATAATCCTTCTGAACCCAAGGCAAATGGTACTGATTCAGTCACCTTAATGGGTAGAGTGCTTGATATAGAAGGAAATGGTGTTGCTGATCAAAAGATTAGAGTTTTAGTCAGTGGCGGTTCTGCCAATTTTGTGATAGCGAACAGTGGAAAAACGGACGCTGATGGTTTTTTTATTGTCAAATTTACTGACAGACAAGTTGAAGAATTTACTGCCAGGGTTGTCGTTGGAAAAATAAGTAGCAAATCTGACGAAACTATTAGGTTTACTGCGGTAGAAAGTACAACAGCCAATACAATCGCTAACTCTGTAACTTTATTAGCAACCCCAGAGAAAAAATTATTTGAGGAGTCAGGGAGTAATGAAATCACTTTAACCATTATTGTGCGTGATAATAATTTTGCCCCCATGTCAGGTGTCCCTGTGATTATGGATGCGAGTTCTGATACGGCTACTTTTGATAAAACGTTCGTTGAAACTAGTGCTGGCGGAACTGCCAATGTTAAAGTCAGTAATACGGTGCCTGGATCGTTTGAAGTGATTGCAAAAGTCCCATTGGCTGAAGGAAGAAGCATTTCAAGCAAAAAAACGATTGAGTTTACCCCAGTAGGTGCAACAACAGAGGGAGACGTAACAGTTGGCTTTGTGACGGTGTTAGCCACTCCAGAGAAAAAATTATTTGAGGAATCGGGTGCGAATGAAATCACTTTAACGATTATTGTCCGTGACAAGAATTTTAATCCCCTCCCAGGCATTTCTGTGATTATGGCAACAACTTCTAACACGGCGACTTTTGATAAAACCTTGTTTGAAACAGGTAGTGATGGAAGTGGTCTTGTTAAAGTGAGTAATACAGTGCCAGGTGCATTTGATGTCATTGCAAAGGTTGCACTCACTCAAAATGAAACTGTCGAGGCTCAAAAAACGGTGGAGTTTACGTTAATTGATATGGGAGGAGATGAGGTAACGATTAGTACAGATATTGGATTAGATGTTCATGTTGTTAATAGCCCTCAACCTGCTAATGGAGAAGCACCTATTCGTATTGATCTTGTTGCTAAAAATCGTAACACGGGCCTACCTGTAGGTGGTCTTCCTCTTGTAGTACGGATGTCTACTGGAATAGCGGCTAAAGCGGATCCACCTAAATCAGAAACAGGAGAAGATGGATTTTTTACAACAAATATCACATCTACTCAATCAGGTGATATAACCGTCATAATTGCTGTTGAAGGGACAACATTAAGTGAATCAAGAACGATTAGATTTGAAGCGGCCTCAGACCCTCCAGTTGATGTTCAATTAGAAGTGCTTAATCCATCACAACCGGCTGATGGTAAATCCAAAATAACCCTTATAGCAAAACCGATTAACACGAAGGGTACACCTGTTAGAGGTGTTACGATTCAGTTTATTCATGGGTCTGATAATGTTGTGATTAAGGAGAAGGAAGGTACTACAGATTTACTGGGTCAATACCGTGCCTTTGCCACGAGTTCAGTGCCTGAGTCCTTTCAAGTCACTCCTGTCGCGGTGAAAGATGCTCTCGTTATTGAAGGTCGTCCCGTTCTTCTTGAGTTTACGCCAGTTACAGACAGTCGTTCTTTTGATTTTCAAGTCATCAATAATAATCAACCTGCAGATGGTCTATCTCCCATTACTTTGGTAGTTACTTTCCGCAATGCAAACAATGAACCTGTTGTAGGTGCTAATGTTAAATTTATTGCTGAATCGGAGAATCTGAAATTTAAGGATGATAGTAAAGAGGGGACTATTAACGAAGTGGGTGAATTTCGTACTACTGTCACAAATGAAACACCTGAAACTGTGAAAGTGGTTCCTGTGATCAATATTGAGGATGGTACAGGTAAACCACAGTTTATTGCAGGTATCCCTAAATTCATTACATTTGAACAGAAAGAGATAGGTGTTGGTAGTTTGACAGTTACAGTTGTTGGTAATAATCAACCTGCAAATTCTGATTCGTTGATTAAAGTAAGTGTTGTGGCCAGAAAAAAAAATGGAGAGGTTGCTCCCGATGTACCAATTCTTGTAACAATGCCGCCCACTGCCGCAAAGGTAATTCTTCCAGCTAGTAAAGTAACTGATGTTAATGGCGTTTTTGAATTTGAGATCACATCTTCCGTGCCAGAAAAAAATATTGCTGTTAACGTTTCAGTTGAAGGGACAGATATTGCTCATCCACCAGTGTTTGTCACTTTTACAGTAACCCCTGATGGAGGATCGCCACCAACAAGAGTTGAAGTACAGCCTACCAGCCTGACTTTGCAAGCCAGTGCTGAAACACCTGTGACTTTGATAGTTGTTCCTCGTGATGCTGCTAATAATGCGGTTCCTGGTTTAACTGTCAAATTAATTCCAAATCAGGTAGGTGTTCTAGAATTAACACCGAATGAGGGAGAAACAAACGAAATCGGTGAATTTCACACGTCCATCAAGGTAGATGAAAAATATGGTGGTACATTACCTTTAAGTGTTAATCTTACACCTATCGTTAAGGACAAAGAGGGTAAAACTCTATTAACCGGTGGAGTTATTCCAGTACTCTTTGATGTACCCATACCAACTAATCTGACTTTGACTGTTGATAGTAATCCTGAAATTGGAAAGGATGTCATATTGACTATATTGGCACGAGATGAAAAGAACTTTCCCATGAAAAATGTGCCAGTGAAGATTTTAGTTGAGGGTGCTATCAGTGGTTCTGTCATCTTTAGTGATACTGGATTCCAAGGGCTAACAAACGACCAGGGCGTATTTACAACATCCATTAAAAGCAGTCAGGCGGGTACAGTGACCGTAACAGCAATGATGTTAGGAGAAGATGGAGAGCCTATTTTAAACAGTAAGTCCGCTGAGATTCCTTTTAAATCACCTGATGGTGAAGCAATAAAGACAATTTCGGAGCTTAGACTGATAACCAGTAGTACAACACTTCTTTCAGAAGGCAAAAGTAGTGGTGTTATTATTACTGCGATAATCAAGGATGAAAATAACAATTTGGTAGAAGGTGCAGAAGTCAATTTCAGTGCTGATTCTGGTGAAATTGCACTTATTGAAGTTGGAAGTACACCAGTTGTTACAGAAGAAACTGGAACAGGAGGAGAAGCAGGAACAGGAGGAGGAACAACAACACAACCAACAACTCCAACCGTTAGTGGTAGTAATACAACGGATGTATCAGGACGAGTTCAAGCACGTTTAACCACTCAGACTAATTCTGATAACAGGACAATTACTGTCACTGCAACGGTATCTGCCACCGTACCACCTACAACAGGAGAACCTAAAACAGATAGTATTGATATTGAAGTTATAGGCACGACAATTGACGTACCTGCTGCCATGTCCGTTGCTCAAGGTGCAGTGAAAAACTTCACGATTTCTTTAAGAGATTCAAATAGTAAAGCAGTGCCGTCACAAACACTTTCTGTTAAATCTAAATTGGGTAATCTTTTTAATGACGAGGGTTCTGAAATAACGGTTCAAACTGATGTGAAAGGTCAAGCAGATATAACTTTCCTAGCAAGTATTGCGGGCGAAGATATTGTCAGAGTCAGTAAACCAGGGGTTCCAAAAGTGAAAGAAAGAGTCATTGTCGTGGCTATTTCCGATGATAATTTTAATGTGACTCCTGTCCCTTTACCGCCTCCATTGTCCCTCCCTGAGAATCAACGATGTCTTCTAATGAAAGACAAGGATGGCGAAGATAAAGTGAGTGAAAATGAGGATATAAACAACAATCGCTTACTTGATCTAGGGGAGGACGTTAATGGTGATAATAAGCTTGATTTAGGTTGTCGAATGCCTCTCCATCTCACTGAGGGTCGAAAGTTTAAGGTAGAATGGAAAGCAGGAGAGGCAGGGCAAGGCGGAGAAACATTAATCGTTTCCACAACCCGTGGTCGTGTGGACAATACTAACATTACGACTGACGACAAAGGAGTGGCCATTTTCACCGTGTTCCCTGGTGGTGATGCTGGAGATGCGATAGTGACTGTGCATACCCAAAAGCAAGGTGGGCCTTCTGAGTCATTTAATATTAAATTTATGGCAACCGAAGCCAGTTCTATCACTGTGCAAGCTTTTCCGGCTGTGATTGGTGTTAACCCAGAAGGTGAAAGCACAGAAAGAAGTGAGATTTCAGCAGTAGTACGTAATTCTGCTAATAATTTGGTTTTTGACCAAGAAGTACATTTTCGCTTAGAAGATATTACCGGAGGTCGACTTACTGAAGATGTTGAAAGAACAGATGATTTTGGACGGGTGACAACAGAATATGTCGCTGGCCCTTCTTCCAGTGCAGCAAATGGAATAACAGTGACAGCTACAGTTGCTGATGTTCCCACTGTTTCAAGTTTCACCAATTTGACAGTAGCTGCAAAAGACCTCTTTGTAGTTATTGGTTCAGGTAATGAACTGGTAAAAGATGAAGGACGTAGATATAAAGTCTTTCATAGTATTTTGGTCACAGATTCAAATGGGACACCGGTTAATGATGCAGAAGTCATATTGAGTATTTACCCCTTGGAATATCTAGCGAGAGATTTTTCTGTGTGTCTCAATGAAGATATTAATCGCAATGGTTTGTTAGACCCAGACGAAGACACTAACAATAATGGCAGACTTGATCCTGGCAATGTTATCACTGTGGATAACCTAACGCTTGTTACTGGTACACAAGAGGAAGGAGGGACACCAGGCTTTGCCGATTTTGATGTGATATATGCTATACAGTATGCTCAATGGTTAACCGCAGAGATAACAGCCCGTACCAAGGTAGCAGGTAGTGAAGACAGTAGTGTTATCCGGTTCACAACAGCTTGTGAAGCGACAGACGCACTAAGCAGGCAATGTCCTCTTATAAATCCATTTGAAGGTGGTGGAAAAAATTGTGTACCATGTCCAACGAGTCCACCATACCCCGCATTGTGTCCTCTGCCTGAAGAAGAGCCAGCTAAAGAAGAAGAAGAGCCAGCTAAATAAGTCGAACGAGAGAAATATTTTTTGATGATCTTAAGGTGGACATCTTGTCCACTTTTTTTTAAAATTTTTACTCACGTAATTGGAATCCAAAGCTTCAGCTTTGCGAGTCACTGCCAAAGCTAAAGCTTTGGACTCCATCACAATTTAAAATATGTCAATATGGCAGATAAAAAATCCCCCTCCCTCAGTTACCGCGATGCAGGAGTCAACATTGATAGCGGTAATCTTTTAGTTGAACGTATCAAACCCATTGCAGCCCGCACTCACCGCCCAGAAATGTTAGGTAATTTGGGTGGGTTTGGTGCTTTATTTGAAATTCCCCGTTATAAAAATCCCGTGTTAGTCTCTGGTACGGATGGTGTGGGTACTAAACTAAAACTCGCCCAAACTTATAATAAGTATGACACCATTGGTATTGATTTAGTCGCTATGTGTGTCAATGATATTGTGACCTCTGGCGCAGAACCCTTGTTTTTTTTAGATTATTATGCCACCAGTCATCTTGATGTAGAAGTGGCGACACAAGTGATTGAAGGTATTAGTAAAGGTTGTGAGTTGGCGGGAGCTGCTTTAGTTGGTGGAGAAACAGCAGAAATGCCAGGCATGTATAAAAAAGGCGATTATGATCTCGCTGGTTTTTGTGTGGGTATCGTTGAAAAAAATGCTATTATTGATGGCAGTCAAGTACAAGCCAATGATGCTTTAATCGGGATTGCCTCTAGTGGCGCACATTCCAATGGTTATTCATTAATTCGTAAAATCCTTGGTATGTCTGACACTTCGCCTGACTCTTATCCAAATTATTCTTTATCAAAAGGCGAAAATCCACTAAATAAATATTTTGATGAACGCAATTTAAGTGGAATTTTATTAGAACCCACCCGTATTTATGTCAAATCGTTATTACAACTAATGCAACAAGTGCCTATTCATGCTTTGGCACATATTACCGGGGGGGGGTTATTAGAAAATGTACCGCGTGTCTTACCCCCTGGTTTATGTGCTAACATTGATACAAAAAGTTGGTTACGCCCTCTCATTTTCGACTGGTTACAAAAACAGGGTAATATTGCCGACAAAGAAATGTATCGTACTTTTAATTGTGGGATTGGAATGGTGGTTTGTGTGGCACAAGAAAATCTTGATAATGCCTTGAAATGTTTGAAAGAAATGGGAGAAACGGCTTGGCATATTGGTGATATTGAAACTCATCCTAGCGAAACCATTAAATTGCACGGGATAACGGAACAATGAATAAATTACCACTAGTAGCCCTTATTTCTGGACGTGGAAGCAATTTAAAAGCCATTATTGATGCTCAAAATCCTTTGGTTGAAATACGCGCTGTTATTAGTAATCGTCCTCAAGCAAAAGGTTTACTTTATGCACAACAAGCGGGTATTTCTACAGAAATAATAGATCATACTCAATTTTCAAAGCGGATCGAGTTTGATACTACTTTAAAAACACGTATAGATTATTATCAACCAAAACTAATAGTATTAGCGGGTTTTATGCGAATTCTTACCCCTGAGTTTATTAATCATTATCAAGGACGTTTGCTTAATATTCATCCTTCTTTGTTACCTGCATTTAAAGGTTTACATACTCATAAAAGAGTATTAGAATCAGGTGCAAAAGAACATGGCACGAGTGTGCATTTTGTGACCGAAGATTTAGATGCGGGGCCAATAATTATTCAAGCGCGAGTGCCAGTATTACCTGATGATAATGAAGAAAAACTTGCTGCACGAGTATTACAACAAGAACACCGTATTTATTCACAAGCAATACACTGGTTTGCACAGAGTCGTCTGCAATTGCAAGGCCAAAATGTTTTACTAGATGGCAAGCCTCTTAACTCTTGGAGAAAATTGATATGAAAATGACTAGAATGGTTGTGGTATTATTACTCCCCTTATTTTGGTTTACCTCAGTCAGTTGGGCAGAAGAACAATTTGATTCTTCAGCAGCAACGATTGATCCTTTCTGTTTTGATAGTGCTGAAGAATGCCAAATACGAGAGGCTAAAAAAGCGACAAAAGCGGCAAAAGAAGATGCCATTCGTCAACGTTGTGTAGATGACCCAGCGTGGTGTGAAAATTGGCGGGCTGAACGGATGAAACAACGTGAAGAACAAAAGGCTTTAAAAGAACAATGCAAAGCGAATCCTAAACAGTGCAAAGAATTAAGACGGCAATTCAAACAGAAGAAAAAACAAGAACAGAAAGAAGCACGACAAAAGCAAAAAGAAACACGACTGGCACTTAGAAAAGCACAAAAAAAATGGTGTACTGACAATCCCATCGCTTGTGAACAATGGAAAGTGGACAAGATGGAAGCCCAAAAGAAATGTCAAGAACTGCATCGTCAGTTAGAAGAAAAATATCCAGAAAGACCCCATTAAATACTGAACCATAAGTTTTTAAACATAAAATTCCTCCTAACCTAAAACTAAAGGAAGGGAGGTAAATACCTGTTTATTTGTGTTTCAGTACTTACACCAAATTTTGATTAAGATATGGAGTTTATTTTTAGTTTCATTTCTAAGCTTTTATAAAATAGGCTTTTACTATTTCATTCAAACGCTCAACCAAATACAAAGGCAAAGAAATTAAAGGGTAGCTAACTTCTTTACGCTGTTTACCAACATTAATAACAGTATTTATATGATTGACTGTTGGTAATGAAGCATCAAATCTAATCGCGACTGGAACTTGTTTGCTTCCCATAAATTGATGCAAAGATTTTAGGCAGCCTGTTGCTCCTGATTTAATTTCAATTGGAATAATATTTCCTTCCAATGCCATAATATAATCTACTTCTGCATTGGATGAACGCCCTTCACGTAACCAGTAAGTTAATTCTCGGTTTGGCGTTTCAGTCAGTAATGCTTGTAAGTGTTGCCCAATAAATTGCTCGGCTATTGCTCCCTCATTTATCAGTTTCATCTCATCAAGTTGTGAAATATTACGCCAGTTTAAGCCACAAATAGCATTCATCAAACCGACATCAAGAAATAGCAATTTATAAATATTTTCTTCAATATCTGCCTGTAATGGCAAACCAGAACAGTGGCTATGAACAACTTTGCTGATGATACGTGCCATGGAGAGTAATTCAATATCTTTCTTGAGAGTAACACTTTGCTCCTGTCTGGAAATATGACTGTATTTAACTTTTATTCCAACGTGACGAGCGGCAAAGTTAAAGACATTAAGCATCCGATTTAGGTTCCTTGAACCTGCATATTTCGGAAAATCCTCACGATAGGTTTCAATAATTGAATTATGGACTTCACTGACCTCCCGATAACTACGAGTATCCGCAAAAATAGCCACGGCTTCTGGCATACCACCTACAAAATAATAAGATCGTAATAATTGCAATAAACGTTGGTGTACAACTGCGCCAATTTCTTGATCCAACTCATAGTGCATAATAAATTGATATAATTTATCTTCCCCAACAGCCATCAGAAATTCAGTGAAATTCATAGGTCCTATATGTAGATACTGAATTCTTCCTACTGGCATTGAAAATTGATGCTCGGATAAAGCAAATTCTAACAATGAACCTGCGCTAATCAGTGGAAGTTCTGGTCGATCTTCATAGAAATAACGTAGGGCTGGAATGGCTTCAGGAACGGCTTGAATTTCGTCAAGAAATAAGAGCATATCATGACTGATTCGATCCATACGCGGCAAAGCTTCAATTTGCTGAAGAATTTGTTCAGGCTCCTTGCTGGAGAAAACTTGAGATAATTCTGGGTAACGTTCTAAATTAACATTGAACAAGTTTAGCTGTATTTGTTTAGAAAATAACTCAACTAATGTCGATTTTCCCACTTGTCGAGCACCACGAATAATAAGTGGTTTTCGGTTTTTGTTATGTAACCACTTTTGTAGAAATTGTAATTGTTGACGTTGCATTAAGATACCTATTTAAGAAAATATATTATTGTAATATAACCTATAAACCGTATAATGATTATTATTTTATAGATGTGTTTAATTGACCTAATTATGATTTTAGAGGGATATGTAAACAGTTATTGTATACTTCGTATGATCGAATTTTCAAGTTTTATTTGTATCTGGCTGGTGTTGGTTCAGTTCCCTGTAAAATACTTAATAAGTTCGTTCATCGCACTCTTGCATTTCCAGAAATCAAAGTCAAATGTGGGTTTTTGGAAAGTAACTTTGTTCCATGAACGAAACAACGGTCAACTACTTTTGAAGGATGTCTTTTTTAGGAGCAGATTATCGTGTCATATAGTGAATACAAAGATTATGGTAAAATTCAACTAGCAAAGATTTTCGACATAACGATTAAATTGAGTAACATCTTTAACGTTAAAAAAGGGGATGAGAACACGTATATAGAGTTTCAAAATAGGATTGATAGCTTGGCAGCACGAACTAGAATAGCGAATACCAACGAAGCAACAAGGCTCGGTCTTTTGGTATCACCAATACTGGTAGAAGCCAGTGTTGCTTATGATCTAGGATTATTTTTTGAACAACCGGTAGACTTAACCAAAGAAGATACACCTGGTTTACCTCACCAGTTAAACGGTGCTTGGGATGGCGTATTAACTCTTGATACTTTAGATTTTTCTTCCCCGATTATATCAGTAGTAGAAGTAAAACCAAACAAACTTTCCGATGGACTTGGACAATGTATTGCTGAAATGTATGCTGTCAGACAAAAGTTTGAACAGGATAAAGTATACGGTATCATTACAGATGGTGAAGTGTGGGAATTTCTTTTTTTGAAAGACGACCAATTGCTTATACATAGCGGTAATTGTCATATAAGCAACGTCACAGAGATTATTGAAAACATCGGTTATATAGCAAAGGAATTCTTGCTGTAAATAACTGATGTTACGCAGATAGCTTTCAAACTGGAGTGCAAAATTGAGGACACCCCCCTAACCCCCCGTACACAGGGGGAAGTCCCAAAATAGAAAAATTAAAGCAAAGTGTCAAATGATGTTTGGTTCCACCCGTGTACGGGGGTTAGGGGGGTATCCCCAAAATCTGTTACAATCAGCAAAATTTCATTTTGCACTACTCTGGTATTCACTTTTGAAGTACAGTGCGTAACATCAGTAAATAATTAAGGAATTCTTGCTGTAAATAATTCTAGTAAGATTCCAAACTTTAGTTTGACAATTTCCAAAATAAATCTTGAAATAAAGCTTTAGATTTGGATATCACCAAATAACTAGGAAGTTGTCCAAAAACTCACCTTTTCGTAACATACTATTTTTCAACTAGTTAATAAGAAGTTAATTTTTCAAAAAGACGCTGATTTCACTATTTTCGGTCTGCCTCTCAAAAGGAAATTAATTAAGCAAATGACGAAGAAATAAAATTTAACCATTAACAATATAAATCATTACCTATGTTATTGCGTCGTTCTATTTTACTAATAAGATAATTGATACATTAAGCATAACCAGTTCTGGCATACTTGCTTACATAACTTATTTTAGTTTTGAAGATATTATTCCATATAATTATAATATTGCTATTATTATCAGCATCTTATTATCGTTTATTATTTTTCCTTGGTTTGATATTGCAAAATGGGATGGACCTACATTATTTTCTTCTGTCTATAAACTCATAGCAGCATGGATAACTGTTATCACCATTTTGATCCTGTTTGCTTTCTTACTCAAAATAAGTGCCAATTTTTCTCGATCTTGGGTAGTAATTTGGACTTTATTTGGTTCTGTCATACTAATTTTTATGCGATGGAGCGTATATTATGGAGTTGAGTTACTTTTTAAACAGGGTTGGCATGAGAATAGAATTATTATTATAGGAACCGGAACATTAGGTAAGCAATTAGTACAAAATATTAAAACTTCTAAATTTTATACTAACGTAGAAGTTGTTGCTTTTTTTGATGATAATAAGAAATCACCAATTAAAACACTAGAAAATATCCCAATTATTCACAATATCTCAACTTTAGCAAGCTTTGTTGAAAACAATAAAATAAACGAAGTTTTAGTAACTCCACAAAACATAGAAATATCATATTTGGAAACCGTTTTGCACCAACTACGTTACCAGTTAGTAATTGTGCGTTTTGTTGCTAATCTATTATCGTTTCGTTTGATAAATGCTTCTATTGCTAATAAATATGGTTTACCAGTCATCACATTGGTAGAATCACCCATGACAAAAGGTATAAACAGGTTTCTAAAATTTATTGAGGACAAGCTCATTGCTAGCTTGATTATTTTATTAATTAGTCCACTAATGCTAGTAATTGCATCAGGTATTAAGCTAAATTCTCCCGGTCCTATCTTTTTCTGTCAAGAGCGGGTTGGTTGGAATGGACAACTATTTATGATGTTCAAATTTCGCAGTATGCCAATGGATGCAGAAAAAGAAACTGGTCCAGTATGGAATAAAATGGATGATCAGCGAGCGACTCGTTTTGGACATTTTTTGAGAAAAACCAGTTTAGATGAGTTACCACAATTTTGGAATGTTTTAAAAGGCGATATGTCCATCGTTGGACCAAGACCAGAACGTCCTTATTTTGTCGAACAATTTAAGGCGGAAATTCCTAATTATATGCAAAAACATTTGGTCAAAGCTGGCATCACTGGCTGGGCGCAAGTAAACGGATGGCGTGGTAACACCGATTTGCGCCAACGTATTGAACACGATATTTTTTATATAGAAAATTGGTCTATATTGTTTGATTTTCAGATTATTGTAATGACTATTTTTAAAGGTTTTTTTAATAAAAATGCTTATTAAATTAATAAAAATATAGCTTTCAACACAAATTTTCAAATCCTTCATTAGGAGACATTTATGAAAAAATGGCTTGTAGCCGGATTAGTATTCGTTTTTAGTACCAATGTATTTGCAACGGATTTTTTTACGATTGGAACAGGGGGAATTACAGGTTTATATTTTCCGATGGGGGTTGTTATTTGTCGGTGGGTTAATACCCAAACACCTGAAACTAATCTTCATTGTACTGTTGAAGCTACGGATGGCTCTGTTGCAAATATTAACCAGATAAAAGAAGGCACAATAGCTTTTGGTCTTGCTCAAAGTGATGTGATTTATCAGTTGTATCGTGGTATAAATCGGTTTAAGGGCAAAGCCTATAAAAATCTGCGTTCAGTAATGGCAATTTATCCGGAAGTGTTGACTTTAGTTGTCAATAAAAATGCTGGAATTTCTGTGCTTCAAGATATTAAAGGCAAGCGTATTAATGTTGGTAACCCAGGAAGTGGTACTGAAGTAATTACAACAGCTACATTTAATGAAGCTGGATTTTCCAAGCAAGATTTAGCACTTGCTGCCGCTTTTTCATTGACAGAATGTCCAACGGCATTGCAAAAAGGTCAAATTGATGGTTATTTTTTTATGGTGGGACATCCCACAGCTAATATCAGAATAGCCAATAGTTTAACCGCTATAGACATTATTCCTCTTGAAAACAAAGTAATAAGTCAAATGGTTAAAAAATTTCCCTATCTTATTAAGGGAACTATTCCATGGGGACTTTACGAAGGAATTGATGAGAAGGTTGTCCAAAGTATAGGCGTAAAAGCCACGTTAGTGACTTCAGTAGATACTTCGGACGAATTGGTGCGTTTAGTGGTTAAAACGATATTAGATAATTTTGAGTATCTCAAATATGTTAATCCTTTATTAAGACAGGAGGCGGTAACCAAAAAAGGACTGACGGAAGGACGTTTTAGTGCGCCCCTTCATCCTGCTGCTAAAAAATACTATCAGGAAATGGGGCTTTTGGAAGAATGATATTGAGGAGTACAAAGCTGAAGCTTTGTATTCCAACCTAATGAGGACTCACTCCACTAAATTGACCCCCTGTTATTATTTTTGGAGTGGGTTTTTCGTCATCTTGCTTCTCAACTAAATCTGATTGACTACGCCCTCTATTCCAATCTCTAGGAAAACGTTCACCTGAATAAAAACCATTCTGAAAGGTGATAACCATAACATTACTAAAAAGAGGGTTAGAATTATTCTCAACATTGTCAGTCACAGTGGTCACTGTTGTTAAAATATCCCGCGCTAGTTCTGGGACAACGATCATTGCAACGACTGCAATCTTGTTTAAAAAATGAGATGACAATCTGTTTACAGACACCTCTTGTATGGTATCTACAATCTCCGGTGCTAGATCGGGTGCAATGAATGTCGCTGCTACAGTCAAATTAACCAGTTGTCTAAGCAATTTCTTTTCTGTTGCATTTTTACGAACTACTTTGGTGGTTGTTTTTGCGGCAACCAATGGATCCACGTCATGTCTGAAAACCAATGCATTCAATATATAGGATGGCGATTTTCCCTGTTGGTACATTTGATTGGCAATTTGATTGGGGGATTGAGCGGCCTGTACAGTTAAGTACAGCGTCATTAGCAATATCACCCCACTCCATCTGACTAAATTTATTCTCATGAGATTTTCTCCTTGGCGTTTACTGGCAAAATTTAAAAAATGGGTGGCCTCTCATGCAAACAACTGATTCATACTGGTATTTTTTGATAAAGGCAGACATTTGGGTAGCTTGTCCACTTTTAATTCCCCGTTCAATCGTTGCAAACACTATAGATTGGCCATTTTTAGACAATTGTTTCCATGCGGATAAACCAATTTCTACGATTACACGTTGTATAAAAGGCTCCCAAGGATTTAGCCGTGCCGCTTGTTCAAGTGCAACTTGAAACTGAGCATCGTATTGTCCTAATAGATCCTTTATAAGAATTATATTAGCATAAGTTAGCGCAGAATTTGGTTTTTGTTTGACAACTTGAAGATAATAGCTTAATGCTTTCTGACGAGCAACGAAAACTTTTGGTTGCATAACACTTATATTTGCTTTCCAATAATATAGAGTCCCCATCATTTCTAATAAATCTGGGTTATGTCGGTCAAACTTTAATGCCCAATTTAATTTTTTATGGACTAAAAACCAATCTTCTTTAGTTAAGTTTTTACCTTCAACCCATTGCTCAACTTCATCATTAACTTGGTTGACGGATAAGTTAGCAACTCCATAAGCCATGGCAATATAAATGAGCCAGAAAAGAAACCCCATTAAACTGAAAAACAGAATTTGACCTAACCATGAATAATAGTTCACAATAAACCTTATTATTTTTTCACAAATTTCTATGAATAATAACCCTGTGAATAATCTTGGTACTGCTCTCCATAATAACTGTATTGATTACCATAGTGTTTGGATAATTTCTTAATATCCACCTGATTTAATACGATACCTAATATTTTGGTATCAAGTTCATGTAAACGATTGAGGTTTTTCAAGATGATTTGATAAGGTGTTACATCAGCCTTAACCACATAAATAATACCACTGGCTTGTTTAGCTAATATCAAAGCATCACTGACGAACAAAGTAGGCGCACTATCAATAATGATATGCTCATAATCGTCCTGTTCTTCTAACTGGGTTAAAATCTTTTTAAATCGCTTTGAAGCTAGTAATTCTAAGGGATTAGGCGGTATAACACCACTTGGTATAAAATCAACGCCCGTTTCTTTTTCTAAGTGATGGATACACTCATGCAATGGTCGTGTTCCTGCTACCAATTCTGATAAACCCGGTGCTTTGGCAGTTAACCCAAAGGCTTTACCTATAGAAGGCCGACGCATATCTGCATCAATTAATAAAGTTTTTTCAACTTGCCCTAGTGCAAAGGCTTGGTTAATCGCAAAAGTGGTTTTGCCCTCACCTGCCACCGATGAAGTTACTACTAAGATTTTACGTGGCGTATCAATACAGGATAATGTTACGCCGGTACGGATAGTACGAACTGATTCCGAAAAATGCGATTTTGGTTCAAGTAAAAACATCCATTGGGCTTTCAATGGGTTTTTTTTACTGATTTTAATTTTGGGTAAAAAACCCAAAAAAGGAGATTCCAATTTTTGTTCTACATCTTCGGCATTTTTTATCGTGTTATCAAAATATTCAATCAAAAATGCTAAGAAGGTGGCAAAAAGAAAACCCAAAACCAAGCTAATACTCACAATCAATTTCTTTTTAGGTTTATAAGGAAATGGTCTGACAACAGCCAGATCAACGATTCGTCCAATGGTTGATTGCAATCCCTGTACATCCCGCGATGCTTCGGTTTCCTTAAAGCGAGTTAAAAATAAATCATAGAGTTGTTGATTAACCGAAACTTCTCTTTCTAAAACTTTGAGCTGATATTCTTTACGATTAATTTTCTGAATATCTTGCTCTTGCCGTTTCATAGAAAGTTTCAGGACATTAACATTAGCCTGAGCGACTTCATATTCTTTGGTTATTCCTTCAATAACACGCTGGATTTGTTCAGCAGTATTATTACGTGCCGTTTTCAGTTCTGCCCGAGCCGCTATCATCTTGGGATGCTTAGATTTATAACGTTTACTGATCTCGGATACTTTGCTTTCAGCTTCCAATTCTGCCTTCTTCAGGTTTTGTACTAACGGTTGACGGAGAACGGCTGGAATAGATTCAAAAGCAGTTGTAGAACGTCCACGGATTGCTTGTACTTGTTTATAAATATTTTTGGCTTCAGTCAATTGTTGATCAGCCTTCATTAAATTGGAAGCTGTTTCTTCAACTTTTTTAGTCGCAACACTTTTGATGCCAGCAACATCAACCAGATTTTGACGTTCCATATAATTTTGTAACGCTTGTTCTGATTTTCTTAACTTTTGGCGCAAACCATCAACACGTTCAGTTAACCAATAGGCTGCTTTTTGAGTCATTTCCAATCGTGCTTCTAAATCGCTTTCAATATAGATATTAGCCAGTGTGTTAGGAATATCTGCTGCCAATTGGGCATCATGGGATTCAAAACTAATTTTGACGAGTTGACTATTGCGCTCTGCACTAATACTTAATTGTTCCATCACAGAATCAACAATCTGATTGAATTTTTCTTCATCAGTGGCTTTATCAGGGGGAAACCAATGATGCCACCAGGAAGCATTTTTCGGTGCAACGTTAAATATTGGATGAGCCATTAAATTAAGCTTTTTGACGATTTTTTCAACCAACTTTCGAGATTTTAAAATTCCCAATTGCGTTTGATAATAATCTTGATTGGAAGAATTGATACCATAAACTTCTTCAATAGAAATCACCTTAGCTTGTTCAAGTTCAATCAGCAAAGTGGTTGTAAAACGATAACTAGGCTTCATTGAAAGGGTTATTAAAAAAGCCAATAAACCAATAAAAAATGTGAGTCTAAAAATTTGCCATCTGTATTTATTGAAAATTTGCCAATAAACACGAAGATCAATTTCATCTTCGTCATTTTGATTGATTAATGTTTGCTCTGGCAATGTGAGTGTTTTCATAGACGATTCTTTTAGAATATACTTTCATCAATGGTAATAATATCGCCAGGGTAAATAGGGGTTCTCAGCTTCGCTGGTTGGGCTTTAATGCTTTCATCTCCAGCACGGAGAACAAAAATTTTACTCCATTTTATTGAGCCAAATTCAGTGAATCCACCTGCGACTGATATCGCCTTTTCAACCGTCATCCCAAGTTCAAACGTATATCCTCCTGGTTTTTTGACTTCACCATTAACAAAGAATTTTTGGTATTCTTTCACAATGATAATGTCTCCTGGTTGCATATAAGTTTTTAGATTGGCGGATTGGGGTGTACCCGTTTTCTTTTTACCACTACGAATAATAGAAATTTCATCGCGTGAAGATTTTTCAGTAAATCCACCCGCTAAAGAAATGGCTTTATTGACAGTCAATCCAGGTACAAACACATAGCCACCAGGGTTTTTAACTTCACCATTGACAAATATTTTTTGATATTCTAAAACCATCACAGTCAGCTTTGGGTTGACGAGATAATCTTTTCCAAGTCCTGATGTAATTAATTGTTCTACTTGGTTTATGGTTAAATCCGCCAAATTTAATTCCCCTAAAAAAGGATATGAAATAGTACCGGTTTCATTTAAATGTGTTGTTACACTAAAATCTTCTTCACCAAAAACTTTAATACTAATCAAATCACCTGCATTAAGGCGATAATTAGATAGATTTAGAGGGGTATTTATCTCCAAGGATTGTTGTGGTTCTTGAGGTATAGGCTCAATTGACTGTAGCTCCCCATAAGATTTTGTTTGAGGGATGCGCTTTTTAACTGACTGTTGCGCGTTGTCTACTGCTGGTGTTTCATGTTGTTGAGTTTGCGGTTTATTTCTAATCGCTATAGAAGTATCAGAAGAAACCGGATCATCGAATAATGCTTGAGATAAACAACTACTTAATAATATAGGAAATAATACGAGCATCAAAATTTTGAGATGGTTATTCATAATTTTCCCGATTTTCAAGGACCAAATACTAATGGTTGCAATATATGGATAAATATTTTGGCAGGAGTCCAAGCTTTAGCTTCTGACTACCAAACTAAAGTTTGGACTCCTTAATGTTTTAGAGTTAAAAAGAAGCATTCAGTACAAATAACCAACGCATTCTATCAAAGTCATTAATATCATGGGTGGAATTTCTTTGCATAAAACGACTCCCCATTTCTATACTGAGCCATTTTCGCACATTATAGTTGATTGAAAAATTTGGATTATTGGTATTATCAGTGCGAAGTATTGAACCTGTGTTTCCAGCATAATCTACATTAACAATATGTACCCCCAGTGTTGTAGAAAAACGTTGTTTCCAACGATGTTTCCATATTACGGAAAAATCTTTGGTTAACAAATAATCTCCTATACCTGTCGTATCAAAAGGATAGCTGCGAGTAGAAATGTCTATCAGTGAGCGACTCATAGGTATCCATTGCACCGCTGCTTCCCAACTGATACCCGAAAAATTGTCACGTTCTGACGAGTCAAAATCTTTTGTCAAATAACCTACCTTTGCCATTCCTGTTGTTTTTCTGGTGGCATACCATGTTGCACCGATTGAATAGTTAGATAGGTCATTATCTTGTGTAGAAGTCGCCGATTGGTAATCCGTTATTGTATGACGGGCTTCAAAAAAAAGACGGGTTTTGAGCTGAAGTCGATAAAAACCCCTCGCTGCAATACTCGTTTGATTTTTATCTTCAAGCGGCAATATTTCATAACGCTTAATTTTATGCTCTAACTCTGTTTCTATACGAAGTTTGGCATTGGCTCGTCCATAATTAAACAGACCATTCACAAAACCTTCATCCCATTGATAAGGTTTATTAGCATCCAAACGGTCTGTTGAACCTCGATCATCGTGTTCTTTTTGGTATTGCCCACGTAAAATGAGACCTGCTAAATGACTGAGTTGCCAATCAGCCATTGCTGATAATTGTAAGTCTTCATAATTGTCGGCTGAACTACTGAAATAACGCCCGATCTCCGGTTTCAATGTCAAGCGATAAATATTGGCACGTTTATGGCGTTTAAGTGTCACTTGGGGTGTCAATACAGTTACGAAAGAGCTAACCTCATCCGTTGCTTGCTGTAGAAGATTATTATTATGTTCAAGACTCATCCCAATATCAGAAAAAAGTCGAAAATCTTTTATCGGTATCCCTTTCGCAGCCAATACTGGATTGTTGACACAAAATAACATCAGTGCCATGATTAGAAAATTTTTCATGAATCAAGAAAAGATAATCCTAATTAGTAAAAAGTAAATAATAATACTTAATGTTATTACAAAAATCAAAAAAACGCAAAAAATGCCACAATATCATCTATCAAATTCTAATTCAGATAAAAATCTTTTTATTGGCTTATTGGTTTTAATCTTATGGTTGCCTATGCCATTAGGTAGTAATCGCCCTTGGGCATGGGTTATTATGGAAGTATGGATACTGAGCTTATCTCTATTTTGGTTATGGCATTTTTATCGGGGGCGGGTTAAACTGACACCCGTTTTTTATCGTGCCAAATATATACTTATTTTATGGAGCTTGTGGTTAATCTATATTACCTTTCAGTGTTTTCCATTACCTTATTCTTATATTCAATGGTTATCCCCTGAAACAGCACATCTTTATCCTTTTGCTACTCCAGACGACTTATTAACACTCTCTCTTGAGCCTTATACCACATCGGTATCTTTACTCAAAAGCGTTTGTTACGTTCTGCTTTTTACACTCACTTTATTACTGGTTAACCAACGTAAACGACTGCGTTGGTTAGCTTATACCTTAGTCTTAAGTGGTTTGTTCCAAGCCATTTATGGTAGTGCGATGACTTTATCAAACCTAGAATATGGTTTTTTTCACCAAAAAATCTATTATTTGGGAGTAGCCACTGGCACATTTATCAACCGCAATCACTTGGCTGGCTATTTAGAAATGTGTTTGGCTGTTGGCATTGGACTACTGATTTCACAATTAGGTGATTTCAGGCAAACCACATGGCGACAACGTGTACGTTCCTTATTGGTTTGGTTAATGAGTAATAAAATGCAATTAAGATTAAGTTTAATTATCATGGTTATTGCGTTGGTGTTAACACATTCTCGTATGGGTAACACCGCTTTTTTTGCCAGTTTAATGATTGCTGGTATTATTGGTTTAATATTATCCAAACATGCGCCACGCGCTATCGCTATATTGTTTATCAGTATTATCGTGATTGATATACTTATTGTTGGGACTTGGTTTGGTGTGGAAAAAGTCGTTCAACGGTTAGAAGATACTCATTTTATGACGGAATCACGCGATGACGTGAATATTTATAATTTAGCCTATTGGCAAGATTATTTGTGGACAGGTTCAGGACTTGGCAGTTTTTATAGTACCTTTCCACGTTATCAAGGTTTTGATGTCAAAGGGTTTTATAACCATGCACATAATGATTATATGGAATTTGCAGTGGAAACCGGCATCATTGGCTTACTGCTATTAGCAAGTATTGTTACATTATCTTTAGGTACAGCACTGATGGCACTATACCGTCGCCGTGAGCCTTTATGTCGAGGCATGGCATTTAGTGCAGTTATGGGTATCATTGCCATATTGATTCATAGTAGTGTGGATTTTAATCTACAGATTCCAGCGAATGCTGCTACTTTTATGGTGATACTTGCGTTAGCTTGGGTTGCCGGTTTTTTGCCTTCTCATGCGATTTCAAATCGTTAATTCTCAAGTTTCTAAACTCAAAAATATAAAATACTTTAGTAATGGACATCGTAGGTACTATTCCTAAACAGAGTTTGGCAACGAAAATAACCAGTTAGGTTTTTAAAAACCGGCATATTTTGCTTAAATTAACATTGCACTTGACTGTCTACGAAACCAAGACAAAATCAATATCATCATTAATCCTAATTTATCCATAAAATAAGTTTGACAGAGTACTAGGTTTAACTATTTGATTTTTAATAATATGATAAAGAAGGCTTTCGTACACTTTGTAATATAAAGTTTGTGTTTATAGAGACGAAATTTGTCTTTTAATTATTTTAAAAAAATATTGTAAAATAAAAAATCCAAAAATTAAATATCGTTTTGAAACCTGGGCACTGGGGTCGTTGAATGGGATTGCTTAAAATCAATGAGTTTCATGATTAAATAAAATAAATTTATTGCATTATAAAAATAATTGATACCATTTTATTTACGGTTAAAAATAAAAACATACCAGAGCTGCCATATAACAAATCATCTACTTGTAATAATCCCAATTTATTACCAAGATTGCTTGAAATTTAAGCAATCCCATTGAACGACCCAAGTGCCAAGAACTTTCAAAGTGCTTAATTGCTGGATATATTGGAAAGTGTTACTTTGACAATTAAAAGACTATTAAAAAACCAAACCCTCAAAAACGCCTACTTTAGTGTTATAGACGCATTTTTTCTGCCTTTTGCTATGCTTGTTGCAACCCCTTTGTTCCTCAAACATTTAGGGGCTGAACAGTATGGGATATGGATGCTGATTAATTCTATTATTGCATCAATGGCAATCTTAAATATTGGTGGTGTAGATGTTGTTACCAAGTATGTATCCGCCTACAGAAAAGACGAAAATACTCAACATATCAAGAAAATTTTTAGTACCGTATTTATTCTTCAAATGATGTTAGGAGCCATGATTTCTATTTTAATCATTTGGCTTGCTCCCATTTTTGTCACATCAGGAATATTTCAAGTCGAACTCAAATATCAACCACTTTTTGCTCAATCCCTTATATTTGGTGGATTTTTGTTCGTTATTAAGATGATAGAACAAGTCATGATTGGCTTTTTAAGAGGTCAAGAAAGATACGATCTCTCTTCAATGATGTCAATTTTTTCCAAATCCGTGCTTATTGTCACCCAAATATTCATTGTTATTAACGAAGGCAATTTAAGTGAGGTATTTTTATACAGTTTCCTTGTCTTATCACTTATTTTATGTCTTGAAATAATAGGATTAAAACTCCTATACTTAGAAGCACAATTTTTAACTTGTTTTAGCATAAACACACTCACAGAATTACTGAGCTTTAGCGGTTGGTCATGGTTACTGACTCTTGCTTTACTTTTTGCCTCACAAATAGATAGGTGGTTAATTGGCGCATTGGTAGGGATGAAAGTATTAGCCTATTACTCTATTGCATTATTAGTTTTTACTCAAATACATGCTATTATTGCTTCAAGTCTTAGCTGGATTTTTCCAAAAGTATCAAAAATGGGTATCAATAAAGAAACAACACAATTATTTTATTATGCTCAAAGCTATGCCGTTATATTAAGTTCATTAGTCAGTTTATTTTTATTGTACTTTAACGAAATATTTTTATTTTGGCTGGGAAAAGAAAGTTATCAAT
>JAUCGK010000212.1 GCA_030378085.1 Candidatus Parabeggiatoa sp. HSG14 | reverse complement strand
TAACACATTGAAATAAAAAATAAAAACAGCTTTTTGGCATCTACCATACGTACAACAATCTTCCTGTGTATAATGTACGTAATACCCGTGTTTATTATGCTTGATAAAAGCGTCCGAGTTAGTAAGCAAAAATTGTTCCATTCTCTAATTGTTGGATAACTATAATCAGGACACTTTAACTGCAATAAACTTTATCATTATCATTTAAAAAACGTGAAAAATTTAGTAAAATTTTCCCAACTGTTGTAGTGATAAAGTGTTGTGGCTTAAGGAATAGGTACGAAATTATTTTATACACGTTCCTTAAGTGTTATAGTCTAAATTTGAAAGGAAATAGGCATAATGGTAGAAAAAACTCTAAATGAGCATCTTTTTGGTTCTGGTCCCAAACGTATTTTGACACTGGATGGAGGTGGGATTCGTGGTGTGTTAACACTGGGCTACTTAAAATCAATAGAAAGTATTTTGCGAGAACGTGCAGGCGGTGATCCAAATTTTAGATTATGTGATTATTTTGATCTTATCGCAGGTACTTCCACTGGCTCAATCATTGCCGCTGGTTTAGCATTGGGTTTCACAGTTGAGAAATTACAAGAGATTTACAAGTCTTTAGCTAATGAAGTTTTCACCACCAGCTTTTTCCGTCGAGGTATGTTTATCCCCAAATTTTCTACCAAACCCTTACTCAAAGCTTTGGAAGAATATTATGGAGATGTGACGTTAGGTAGCAATCAACTGCGAACTGGCTTACTCGTTATTACCAAACGCTTGGATACTGGTAGCACTTGGCCATTACATAATAACCCTAAAGGAAAGTATTTTAATCCTATTCCAGGGGATGATACCACTATCCCTAACCGAGATTATTTGTTAAGGGATATAATACGAGCCAGTACAGCAGCACCGCACTACTTTGAACCAGAAAAAATTCAAATCGCGAATGATAAGTATGGTGCTTTTGTTGATGGGGGAATCAGTCCTCACAATAACCCCTCTTTACAAACGCTGTTGATAGCAACAACACAGGGGTATGGGTTTAATTGGTCTTTTGGTGAAAATCAACTCCTTATTGCTTCGGTAGGGACGGGACTTCAAAACCTTCGCATGGATCCTAAAGAAGTTTTAGATATGCCAGCACTTGAATTAGCGGGTCGTTCTCTTCTTTCAGTTATGGCCGACACTGGCTGGCTTGAACAGGCTATTATGCAATGGATATCTAATAGCCCGACTTCTTGGAAGATTGATACTGAAATGGGCAACTTGCAAGAAGATATACTAGGTAATGGTAAACCTCTTGTTTCTTATTTACGCTATGATGTTTCTTTCGATACCAAATGGATAAAAGACAATCTTGGTTTGGAAATGAGCAAAAAAGAACTCAAAAGCTTAGAAGAAATGGACAATTCTAAGAATGTAGAACAATTATTTCAGGTAGGTACAAAAGCGGCATCAATCCAGATCAAACCTGCACATTTTCCAGATATTTTTGATTTAAAGTAAAATTCCTCGCTTTATTAGGTCGTTCAATGGGATTGCTTAAAATCAATGATTTACTGACTTAATTTAAAAAATCTATTGCTAGGAGTCTGTATGACTTAATAACTATTTGATAATTAATAATTTTACGTTAACGCAAATTATATACCATACAATATTCTAAGGAATTAAATACCTGATGTTTAGGTATTTGTAAATTGTAAAGTACATAAGGTATAAAATTTGCTTAAAAGCTAGATAATTGATTTAATCAAGTATTTTTAAGTCAGATAGACTCCTAGATAAAAATAATTCTGGTTGTAACGGATTTTGGGGTCAGTCAAAATGTCTTCGCTGAGATGCTGAAACTAAAAGGTTTTGCAACCAATTATCGTGGTAGCGAAATTGATTCAATCGTTCAGCTAGACTTTGCCATCCATTAAATTTTTCTGATTATAACGAATTTTGGGGACACCCCCCTAACCCCCCGTACACAGGGGGAAGTCCCAAAATAGAAAAATTAAAGCAAAGTGTCGAAATGATGTTTGGTTCCACCCGTGTACGGGGGGTTAGGGGGGTGTCCCCAAAATCTGTTACAATCAGAAAAATTTTTGTTATAGCGTTTCCCGATTGAATAAAATACAACCTCCCCTAAATCCCCTCCTTAAATTGAAGAGGGGACTTGTACCTGACACAATCGGGAAATGTTATACTCTATCATTTATGTCAAATTTTCTATTTTCTCAAGAAATTCTTTTAAGGTTTGTTCAAGATTTTCCATATCAAAATCTTGAGCATATTCACGCAATTTTTCAGCATAATGGATTAAACCAGGCACATTAAACTCAGAGGCACGTTTCAGCAAAGCCTCTGTG
Source organism: Candidatus Parabeggiatoa sp. HSG14 (assembly GCA_030378085.1). GTDB lineage: Bacteria > Pseudomonadota > Gammaproteobacteria > Beggiatoales > Beggiatoaceae > Parabeggiatoa. The sequence goes on along the minus strand of JAUCGK010000212.1, from coordinate 6,632 downwards.
AAATCATCAAGAGTATCTGTTTCCATCATGCCATTGCTTGTATCTTCTAATAAAGGTATTATCTCTTTTTTTAGATCGTTAATCAATTGGGGATGTGCAGTAATTTTCTCCAGGATGAGATTTGTTAAGTTATTAACTTGTGTGTTCGTTGTTTTTTTCTCTGTTGTTTCAGTGTACTTTAAATAATGTGATAATTCACTAAGGAGATTTTGCATCTGAACTGGTTTAGATAAATAACCGTTGAAACCATAAGCCATTATTTTGGGTTTTTCACTGACTTCGACAGATGCTGTTAAAGCGATAACCGGTATGTGTTGAATACTTGGTTCATTTTTTAATAGTTGAGTGGCTTCACAACCATCCATCACCGGCATTTTAATATCCATTAAAATAAGATTGGGGTGATATTCCTGTGCAAAAAGTATTGCTTTTTGTCCGTTTTCTGCTTCCACCACGTCCAAATTGACCTTAGATAATCCTTCCTTGATAAGATGACGGTTGGTTTCAATATCATCAACAACCAATACAAGTGCTTTTTCAAAAGAGATATTGTTTAGCATAAAGCCATTATCTACTTTATTATCTACTACGATACTAGAGACATGAATATCTCGTAAAGTAATTTCAAATACGCTTCCACTCCCTATTTGGCTTGATACTGAAATTTGACCATTCATCATTTCGACCAATTTTTTGGTAATAGCTAATCCTAAACCTGTACCACCATATTTTCGGTTATTTTGTCCTTCCTGTTGGTAGAATGATTCAAAGATAGCTTCTTGTTGACTTTCTGAAATCCCAATACCTGTATCTGTTATTGAGATAACTAAATCAACTTTGCTTAAATCATTTACTTTAAAGCAATTTTTGATGCTCAGTTTAATAAAGCCACTGTCAGTAAACTTGATGGCATTACCAATTAGGTTAAGTAACACCTGACGCAATCTAGTTTCATCTAGTAGTAGTGCGAGTGGCAATTTTTCATCAATATCAAAAATAAAGTCTAGATTTTTTTCGGCTATAGTGACAGCAAAAATTTGTTTTAATTCCTCAAAAATGGTATAGGGATTGATAGCCTCATATTGAACGTTCAATTGCCCCGCCTCAATTTTGGATAAATCAAGTATATCATTAATCAAAGTGAGCAAGCTTTTTCCGGCTATTTGAATGGAATCCAGATAATTTTTCTGCTTTTTATCTGTGATCAATGAGGATAACAATTCTGAAAAACCGATGACAGCGTTTAAAGGTGTGCGTATTTCGTGACTCATGCTGGCTAAAAATTCGCTTTTAGCACGATTAGCCGCATCGGCAGATTCTTGAGCTTGTTTTAAGGCATTTTCTGTTTGCTTACGGTTCGTAATGTCGGTGACAATACCAACGAATTTCAGTCCTTTATCTAAGTGCATTTTACTCACCGCTAATTCCATTGGAAAAGTATCACCACTTTTTCTTTTTCCAATCACTTCCCTGTCAATACCAATTATTTTAGCTTTTCCCGTTTTAATATAATTATCAAGGTAACTATCATGTTCACTAGAATAAGGCTCAGGCATGAGTATATTCACATTCTGTCCAATAACTTCTTTCCTAGAATAACCAAAAATGTTTTTTGCGGCAGGATTCAAAAATTCTATAATGCCATCCTCATCAATAGTAATAATACCGTTTACGACTGTATTCACAATAGCTTGAGTTTGTTCTTTATTTTCTCTCAATTCGGAAAGCCGTTGCCTGATATAAGCAACAAGCAGACTGGTAAAAAGCAAACCCATCACCAACAAACCATAAGGATACCAAGTTCGATAAAAAGCGATGTATTTATCAGTGGGATGAGCAAGTAATGTCCAATCGCGTCCAACGACTTTAAAAGTATGTTGGTATTTTAACTCAGTATTGCTTGAACCTTCGATATGAGAATGAAGAAGTTGATCTGTGGTCTCTAATTTTTCATAAAGCCAGAGATTGGCATGTATATTATCGGATCCCGCATAATGGATGGCCTTTTCAAAAGTATCTCCAATCCGGTAAACGCCAAGCACAAAACCTTTAAGATTTTCGTGCTGTGAATCTGATATTTTGCCTTGATATAAGGGGACAAAAATAAGAAAACCAAATTGTTGACCTTGTTCTTGTACCAATTTGATTCGGGAAGTGGCTACCATTGAGCGAGTATCACGAGATTTATTAAGTGTCTTTAAACGTTCAATATTAGAAGCCAAGTCAAAACCAAGTGCTGCTTCATTACCTTTGTAAGGTTCCACATAAAAAACAGGGAAATATTCTGCTCGCACACCGGCTGTAACCATTTGGCCTTGTTGATGACGTTCTGTGATTTGAAAAGAGGACAAACCATCTATACGGGCAGTAGCTTCATAAGCAGTTCGTTGTTCTTTTGTTACACTTGGAATCCATTCAAGTGCTTGTATAGTCGGATGATTAGCCAGTGGAAGCGTTGTAAACGTTTTAAATTCTTTACGGGTTACAAACTCAGAAGCCTCAAATAAGCCTTTCAATCCTAACAAAACTTCGGTGGAAATATCAAGTTCTCGCCTAAATGATGCTAATTGGTTGTCCATCAAGCGGTCGAATCTTACTTGCATGTCTTGCCATTCCCAATGGCGTGTCACAAAAAAAGCAGAGATTGAAAGCATAACACCCATAAAAATGGTAAAAACAATGGCTGGCGAAAACTCACTTTTTTTCATTTTTATTTTCATTAATTAAAAACCTAATATTAACCAATACCTTTGCCAATATCAGAATTTTTTTCATTATTTAAGGTTAGTAAAATTATTCGTAATGAACGAAACAATTTGGCGAAGGTATTAATCTTGTCTGCATTACAGTTTTTTGAAATTTATGGTACTGCCAATAATTTTGCAACCTGTGCCGCCACCTTATCCCAACTACTTCCTGATACAGCAGCACGTCGTTTTTCAATTAACAACTGATCACTTTCTTTTAACGCTTTATCTATTCCAACAAGAAATTCTTTATGCGAATTAGCGGTATAGATTAAAGATTCATAAGCTTCAAAGGCAGGTAGTTGCATAACTACAATAGGATATCCCAGTGCTAAATATTCTTTTAGTTTAATGGGATTGCACATTTTGTTAAATTCATTTTGTAAAAATGGGATAATCCCTACATCAAAATGAGCAGCATGAGCTGCCAATTCATCAGGCGGAATTTGATCAATATGTTTCACATTTTTTTCCGCAAGGATTTTTGACAAATCCATCTGTTTTGGACCAATCAAAAGCAATGTACCAGGGTATATGTGACGTGCAACCTTAATCATCAGTTCTACATCCATACGGTAATCATCTATACCACCATAGAAACCAATAATTGGCTTAGGTAAATCACGCATAGCATCAGGTATTGGAATACGCGCACCCACTAACGGACGTGCAGCAACAAATTGCTCAAAATCTACCCCATGTCCAATCAGAATTGATTTTTTAACCAATCCCACTTCCCGTTCCATGAGTTCTTCATGTACATAAGCCGCTGCATCAGAAATTTCTAGGAGTCTTTTTTCCAATACCCATATCTGTTCTTTGTCAGCTTCTGGCAAAGTAGAAAAATCATCACAGCGTTCAAAAACAACCTTAATCCATTTTCCAAGTTCAACAGCGGGAGTCATCGTGGGCATTGACACTAATGCAGAAGGATGTTTGATTTTTAAATGTCGACATAGGAATTTAACTTGAAGTGAAAGTAACCTACCATTGAATTTCAACATAGCCGGCGAATAGAGGGGAACAAAAATAGGACTGTAGATGTACATCCCTGATTTTGGGTCACGCTTAAGTCCACGAGTGAGGCTTTTGAGCTTTCGCCAATATCTTGTCCAAGCAATTTCTGTCTTGCCAGGCATCGGTAAGCGCATACCAATACTATTTATCCATACTATTGGTACATGTTGAGCGATTCGTGTAGCCATCCGTATTGAAGAATGACCACGATTGTGATACCACCAATCAACATTACCAAAATGAATCACTCCATCACAGTATTCATCCGTTTGTGATGAAGTACTTTCTTTTTTAAGTTTAATGTCATTCATTGCGAGTTATTTTTTCCATAAATTGAGTGTGTTGGAGTCCAAACCTTCAGGTTTGGGCTTTCCAAACCTAAAGGTTTGGACTCCACTAGGCAAAAACTGTGCTAGGTAATATTTCTTTTATCTTCAGCTTGTTTAACTCGTTGGTTAAGTATGGCATTATCACGATGAAATCCAAATATACCCAGAAATAATTTGACATTTTTAGCGAATTGCACAGCCCAAGATTCTTCAGCATCTAATGCGCTATGAACTGCATAAAGTAAATTAGATAAATCCTTTCTAAGAAGAGTATGGACTTGAATCGTGTCATTGCCCTCTTCATAAGACATATAAGCGACCAATTGTGCGTAACGCTGCTGATAATCAGAAAATACCCTTTTTTGTTCTTTAATAGAAGAAAAACTTGCCCATAAAATAGGTGCTAATGTTGGATGAAATTTAATATAAGGTACTCTAAAATTGGGTAAAATTTCAGTTGAAATTAAGCCTGTTCTTTCTAAAGTGGAACGAAGTAATCGCCATTGCTCTGGTTTAAAGTCAGTTATTTCCAATAAATCCGGTTCAAAAACCCCTCCCTGAAATACGCCAAGACGTGGCAATAAATGCAGTGTCTTGTTTTTTATTCTTAACGTTTTAGTTGTTTTACGTTTAAACGATTTCGCCAACCAATACAATATGCCATCTAATTGTATTTCTGTTATCAAATCTTCCAAAGCCAGTTTCAAAAGAGCAGCTAATGGATTATCTGGTATTCGTTCAAGCAACGCAACTAAACGTTTTTCAACGACTGCTGGATTGAAAGTTTTTAACGGAATAGCTAATAACCCAATTGACAACGGATGAAAATCTATTTGTTTAAATAAATTTAATAACTCAGTCTTATTAGGAGTTATCATCTGAGATGCTGGTGGTTGTTCCCATAAATATTGAAAATAAGCCAGCGCGTCTTCTTGTGCCAACCTTGATAATGGTAAAATTCGATGTGTTGATTTGTTATCAATAGGGAAAGCGGAATGTTTAAAATCAGTTACTTGACTTGTCAACAATACCTGACATTTATTGACTTCAGACCATTGTGCGGCGGCATCCAATAATTTTTGTAACTGATCTGTGGGTATATTGTCCAAGCTATCTAAAATAAGTAAAGTAGGTACTTCACATTGCAAAGTATCAATGGTTGTTGCTACATTAATTAAATTACTTTCAACTAGCGTTTCCAACGTTTTAATCGCTAAATCGACAGCATCTAATTTTGAATAAGCGGCATAATCGACAAAACAGATTTTTTTAAATTTTCCACTGTGGTATAACCTTTGCCCTGCTTGGATAGCTAGAGAAGTTTTACCCTGTCCCTCAATACCAGTAATAGTGAAACGGGATATCCCCTCTTTTACAAAAGCGCGTTCAATTTTTTGTAATTCTTGATTGCGTCCCAAAAAAATTGTTTTGGGAGGTAAATTACTGTCTGTGGATGGAATAGTTAATTGTTGAGATGTTTTTTTCTTTGTTTTTAAAATGGATGTTTTTTTCATGACATACTGAATAGTGATATAGGCATGGATTCAATTCAATGTTAAGCTTGTAAATTATATTATATTATAATCGATAATCAAGACACATGGCCTGTGTCTAAATCAAAATAATGTGAAACCTTTTCAAAAAGGCACCTGTTATTAATAATGACATCAGACTCTTATTGAGCTTCTGATGTAATCCTTTATTATAAGTAATCGCTTTCCGTTATATAACTGATGTTACGCAGATAGCTTCCAAACTGGAATGCAAAATTTATTTTGCTAACTAGAGTGTAACTCCTCGCAAAATAAATTTTGTACTCCCGTAGAGACACACGGCCGTGTGTTTCTACTTTTGGAAGTGCAGTGCGTAACATCAGTTATATAATAAAAGTAGAAAAACTTGAGCATTGAGTTATAATCATTTTAATAAAAAACAATAATTTTTTGTAGTGGTAAGAAATCCAATTTTTTGAAAAATTGAATCTCTTAAGCAGAATATCTCCCTGAAAAATTTGATTTACTAAGGAATTGAGGATTAAATAAAACCCGAATCTTAAACCTGACAGGTTTTTAAAATCTGTCAGGTTTTGTGAAGTTATTTACCTGAAAAATTATAGAGAAAATTTTCGTGCCAAATCTGGCCAGTTTTCAAAGACAAAACTTTTCTGGAAATAATATAAAAGATAAAAATTTTTCTGATTGTAACAGATTTTGGGGACACCATACCCCCCTCCCCCCCCCCGTACACGGGTGGAACCAAACATCATTCGACACTTTGCTTTTTCTATTTTGGGACTTCCCCCTGTGTACGGGGGGTTAGGAGGGTATCCCCAAAATTCGTTATAATCAGAAATTTTTAATAACTGATGTTACGCAGATAGCTTCCAAACTGGAGTACAAAATTCATTTTGCCAACTATAGTTTTTCACATAAATAATTTCACACACCAAACCTGACAGGTTTTAGAAACCTGTCTTCGAGGTTAAAGTTTTTGCGCGCAAAAACTTTAACCTCGAAGGTTTTTTGAAGTTATTTTTCTG
>JAUCGK010000211.1 GCA_030378085.1 Candidatus Parabeggiatoa sp. HSG14 | reverse complement strand
GAGAAATATACATCAAATCATCAATTTTAATCACGCCATTTTTCAATGATTTACTCAATCCTTAATTCGCATTTTTTATTGTCACCTTGATGAGGATTAATAAATTTCTGATAATTTTTATCAGAAATTCAGACATTAATGATACACATAATTTTTATTACATGGAAATTTAAAAATGGACAATCTTCAAGATTTAACCTCTCTTAAAAATCGTAATAAGCCTATTGCTATTTGGCTTTTTATTTGTTGTATGGCCATATTTGCTATGGTGATACTCGGTGGGGTCACTCGGCTAACTGGATCAGGATTATCCATGGTTGATTGGGCACCTATTATGGGCATTTTACCACCCCTGAATCATTCTGAGTGGGAGGCCATTTTTCAGCAATATCAGCAATATCCTGAATATAAAGAAATTAATTCTACGATGACGTTAGAAGGGTTTAAAACAATATTTTGGTTTGAATATACACACCGTTTGCTAGGTCGTGCGATTGGTCTAATTTTCCTCATTCCTCTGATTTATTTTAGTATCAAAGGTAAAATTAATAAGCCCTTGATTCCTAAAATGATTACTATGTTTGTTTTGGGAGGGCTACAAGGTTTGTTGGGATGGTACATGGTAAAAAGTGGATTAAGTGATAATCCCCATGTAAGCCAATATCGACTAACAGCTCATCTTGGTTTAGCCGTTGTCATTTATGCCTATCTTTTTTGGGTGGCATTGGACTTGCTTTTTCCACGCAATTCGACAAATGGTGATACCCGAAATCTTAGGCACTTTTCGTTTATAATCACGGGCTTGATATTTCTTACTGTACTTTCTGGGGGGTTTGTTGCAGGACTTAAAGCGGGTTTCGCCTATAATACTTTTCCTCTCATGGCAGGTCATTTAATACCAGAAGGTTTATTCACTTTAGAGCCTTTATGGCGAAATTTTTTTGAGAATGTCACGACTGTTCAATTTGATCACCGTTTGCTCGCTACCATTCTCTTTGTTCTAATCCCAATATTGTGGTGGGTTGCAAGACGAGTCAATTTACCCTCGCGAACTCGATGGGGATTTCACATTTTTCTGATTATTTTAGGAATACAAGTAACACTCGGTATATCGACTCTGTTACTTTATGTACCCACACCTTTAGCAGCCATTCATCAGGGCGGAGCTTTAGGGTTGCTCACCATTGCATTATTTGTGAGCCATGAATTACATTAATTTTACGTAGTCCAGAAATAATTTTATCAAAGTGACACGTTGGAAATTAAAAACAGAGGCAAATAGAGTTTAAAAAACGAGCGTTTTTTTAATAGAAAATAAAATTATAGTTTTTTTCTTTACCCTTTCAACTATAGCAATCACTATATGACCTAATTATGCGAATTAAGGGTTGAGTAAGCCATTGAAAAATAGCGTGATTAAAATTGATGATTTGATATATCTTTCTCAGTTAATTTTCTAACGTGCTGTTTTTATTAGATATAAAAATTTTAACCCTTAATTCGCATTAATATTCGATATCAAGTTTTTAAAAGATTGATGATTATTAAGCGAGAGACGCAAGCATTGCGTCTCTACCAAATTCCCTCAATATGTAGAGACGCGATGCTCGCGTCTCCGATGCTCGCGTCTCACTCTTGGATTTCACTGTATCGAGTAATACCATTTTCCGGAACAAAATCCTTTAATATCTACGATTTTCCCAAAATTTTGTCGAAACAAAAGTTATAAAGGTTTCTAAAAATCTTACGTAATGAACTTCACCCGAAAATGGCATCAAAAAATTTTAAGGGGATAATCTTTGTACCAACGTTTGAGCACGGTTACGAGCTTCATAAGCACAATTTTCATCTCCCATCCCTTCACATGCTTGCGTAATTAATACCCAATTTCTCAGTTGTATCTTTTTAGATTTTTCGTCATCGGATAAGAGGGTATTAGATTTATTTGCAAGATGGGCAGCCCGTTTCCAATCTTCTTGTGCTAAACGTACACCCGCTAAATTATGCCAAAGAATAGGATGACGAGGATTAAGCCGCAAAGCACGTTCCAATGTGGCAGCAGCCTGCTCATATTGTTCTGTTTCATAATATTCTTTGGCATCGTTTAATAAGGATTCTATGGCAGAGGTTGAATCCACTTTTATGAAGTTAGCAAGTGCATTTTCCGCTATCACCATGAAAAGCATGATAAATAGCAATCCCAAGTGCAACCTTGACCAGTTATTTATGTTACTCATTTTGATATCTCCATAAATTCAAATATGAAAATGGCATAAAAACCATCCATCATAAATTGGAAAAGTCTTAATTTTTTAAGAATACAAAAAAAAATCAATTTGTTAACGTAAAAAAATTTATTAAATTTAAACGACTTGTTGCTAAATAAACATGGAATTGGAAGATTTTATAGACAAATATCAAAGATAATCAATCTTTAAAATCCTACGAGTACAGTAAACACTAAGTCCACATAACATATTTTAGACAGCCATACGCATGAACACAGCGTTTTGTACACAAAAGTTATTATGTGAACTTACCGGTTGGTGTACTAGTTCAGAAAAATAATTTCTCGATCAAACCAGACAGGTTTGGTGAAATTATTTATGTGAAAAACTATATATACTAAAATTTATTTAATTCAAATAGTTAGTTTGTATTTGCAACAATCTAACTTAATACGGATTACCAATCACTAGAAGCCATTCCCTCTTCTCTCGTACTTTGTACAATAAACGGTATCTTTTCTGAGTTATATGAACGCCATTGTATGTTATGAGGAGTTGTTGGTTTTAAAGCTTGAGGCTTCGCAGCCTTTATAAAATCTGCCCAAACAACCAATGCACCGCTACCACCACTTAATCCCATCGATTTATTGTCATCACGTCCTACCCACGTCACTGCTAGTAACTCACTACTAAAACCCGCAAACCAACTATCGCGCAAATCATTACTGGTACCCGTTTTACCCGCTAAAAACATTTTTGATGATAACTTTTTGGCAATTTTACGTCCCGTACCTCGACGTATTGCTTTTCGTAGCGCGTAATTAAGTAAATAGATTGGAGCTTCGTCAAAGCGTTGTTCTACCGATAACGCATAGCGTTGTAAAGGTTTGCCTTCGTGATCTAAAACATCGCGTATTGCCCGTATTGGAATACGAAAACCACCACTGGCAATGGTTTGATACATTTGGGTGACTTCTAACGGACTCAAGTCAATTCCACCAAGCAGCACAGCGGGATATTTATGCTTAAATATGCTTTCGCGTTCAATACCCAAGCGTTTTAAGGTTTTATAAACCTCATCTAACCCCAATTCTCTTCCTAAACGCGCTGTCGCAATATTGTAAGAGTGAGCGAGTACTTTATACAGAGGAACGCTGTAACCATGTGAACGGTGATCATAATTTTTGGGTTTCCAAATTTCGCCAGATTTTGCATTTATTACCCATTTAAAACCAGGACTATCATCAAGCCCACTCATTAAATTATAAGTTCTGTCTTGTTCTAAAGCAGTTAAGAAGACGGCAACTTTTGCAAGGGAACCAATCTGACGCACTGCATTGAGAGGACGGTTAAAACCAGCATAGCGAGGATTGTTACCATTAATTATCGCTAATACTTCACCATTTTCACTACTTGTCACAATCATAGCACCCTGCAAATTACGAGCTTTTCGATGACTTCGTCTTAGTTTTTTTAACCCCTTTTTCATCACACGTTCCCCTAATTTTTGAAGAGAGGAGTTTAAGGTAGTAAATATCTGGAGTCCTTCTGAACGTAAATCTTCTTCGCGATAATACTGATGCAGTTGGTGACGAACCAAATCCATAAAGGCAGGATACAAAAATTTACTTTCGGAAGGCTTCTTTGTAATTCCTAAAGGTTCTATTTTAGCAAATTCTGCTTCGCTAAGTGTGATCATTTCTTGTGTAGCCATCAAGTCCAATGCAAGATTGCGACGTTCAAGAGCACGTTCAGGATGTTTACGCGGGTTATATATGGATGCACCGCGTATGAGACTGACTAGCAATGCCAGCTCAGGCAATTTGAGTTCTTCAAGTGGGCGATTAAAGTAAAAGCGTGCTGCCATCCCCATACCATGAATAGCACGATTACCATCTTGACCTAAAAATACTTCATTCAAATAAGCTTCAAGAATTTGTTCTTTACTATAATGCCATTCCAATAGTAAAGCCATGACGGCTTCATTAAATTTACGTTTAAATGAACGCTCATTTGTTAAGTAAATATTTTTAACAAGTTGTTGAGTCAAAGTACTACCACCTTGAACTGTCCCACCTGCCATCATGTTAGCAAAAAAAGCGCGTAGCGTTCCACGTATACTAACACCATAGTGGTCAAAATAATTACGATCTTCCATTGCAACTAAAGCATCAATTAATTCAGGCGGTACATCTGATAAACGCACCAAAATGCGGTCTTCATTGTGTGTAGGATAAATTTTACCTATCAAGTTGGGTTCTAGGCGCAGCAAAGCCAATTTGCGATAGGGTTGTAATTCTTCAATAGATTTCACTCTATTGCCTTGAAAGCGCACTCGTACCCGACGTGCTGGATCTGTCGCATCCCAAAACTTAAATGCACGAGTTGTGATAAAAATATCTTTTCTATAATGTTTATATTGTCCAGGCTCATTCAGTTGATTAAATTTTTGATAACCGACATTTTTCAATTCACTAATGAGAGTTTCCTGTCTCAATTGCATGCCTGTGTAAATTTCTAAAGGAGGGGCATAAACACGTGCAGCTAATGCCCACCGTTTACCATCAAATTGTTCACGGACTATGGTATCTAATGAAACAACCCATTTGCCTACAAAAATCAATATAATAATAATAGCTACCCAACGCCATTTAAAACGAAAGCCTGTTCGACGTGGTTGTATTAGGCGTTTTGGATTTTTACCCGTTCGAGGACGGGGGCGATAAGAGGATTTTCTTCTTCGTGTATGTGTCATTGCAAAATTGTTCAAATCTTAAAGTCTCTTTTAATTATAACAGTTTAAAAGCTTAACTTAAGATTTTTGGTTAAAAAAGTACGTTTTATATATTGATAATACTAATAATTAAAGCAAATAAGACATAAAAAGTGAAGCGGTAATTAAAAAACGAAAATTCATTATTTATTTTTTAGCTTTTTTTGATATAAAATAATTAATTTAAAATTGTATTATATGGGTGATAATATTAGAGTGTTATCCTCAATTTCTCTAACATAGTCAAGATGACATTAATGCAATATTAAATTTTATTAAATTACTGATTTTATTATTTTTTATTTTTGATAGATACACTGTTTTAGAAAGTCCTACATAAAAAAATAAATAGTTATCACTTAAAATTAAACATTGCATCAATAAATTATTATTTTTAAATGACACATCATTTTATTATTATAGATGGGTAAAAATATTATGTAGGTCAACAAAAGTTTGTTAACATTAAAATTTAATATACAAAAAATGTTAAAAGGTTTATGCGTACCTAAAAACTTAGTAAACTTTTTTCCAAAAAATCGTTTAACCTCAACCTAGTGAGTTGTACAGAAAAATTTTATCCTAAACCTCAAAAAGGTTTATTTTTATTGAGGATAAAATTTTTTGAGATGATTGTGTTTAAAAGTTAAAACCAAAATTCAAAATCTAATTGATAAGGAAATAAGGAAATGTCATCAGAAAGCCAATCTGATAAATCAACCACCAAAGTGGATGAAAAATCTGCTACACCTAATTCAGAAAACCAATCTGATAATCCCCCTACTAAAGTGGATGAAAAATCTACCACACCTGTTATGGTAAATACGTCGATTGTCGACAATACAGAGTGGTCAACTAACTATCAAAAACGTTATTCGGAACTTGAAGAGTTATTGGAATTTGCGGCGGAAACGGGCAAACTTGATCAACCCGATTTAGTAATGAAGGTGAAACAACTCAAGAAAGTGCTTTTTTATACGTCTTCTGAAAACTTAAGTTTTGATGAGCTTTGCGAAAGTGAAGCTCAGTTAGAAGAACTTTACGCAACAATGACCAATTTGGTACACCCAGTAGATATCTCCACTTTACGCGCCACATCGATAAAGTGTCGAGTACAAAGGCCATGGTGGAGTGCTTTATTTTTGGGTTCTGGCTCGGTAGGACGAAACTTTTTTCGACAACTTTTCTGGGTAGTCGTTTTAATATGTGGCTCAATACTATTGGTAAATTTCCTTGTTGAGAGCAAAAAAACTTTCATTGATATTGTCAACCCATTTTTATTTGGTGCATTAGGTGCCTGGGTTTATCTTTATAAGGATCTCACTAAACACTATGTTGAACGTACATTACACCCTGAGAAATTAGCAACGAACTGGTTGCGTTTAATGATGGGAGGATTGGCAGGCGGGTTACTTGTCTATCTGTTTAAGTCTGCTTACGATGAATCACAACTTGCTGCCATGGGTTCTGTAGGCATAGGTTTTTTAGCGGGTTACAGTGTTGATTTCTTTTACCAAAGTTTGGATAAGATAATCTCAGTTGTAACACCACAAGGTAAAACTGATCAGGCTGCGGCAACATTGACTCCAAGACAGGCACAAATCGAATCATTGGCAAAACTTCTTAAAGAAACGAACAATGAAGAAGACAAAGCTGTTATTCGGGGATTACTCGAAAAACAATAAGTTTTGTAAATTGGGAATATAGGAGTCCAAAATTTATTTTGGGCTTTGATACCAAACTAAAGTTTGGACTCCTATTCATTAGTTAATTCAACCACATTGATAAGATTTCGTCATCACGGCGAATTTGAATGAGATAAGGGGAGGAATATCGTTTAAAACGTTGAGCTAAATCTTCTATGTTTTCGATTTTTCGACGGTTAAATCCAACGATAATATCTCCCTGACGAAAACCCACTTTCCAAGCATTACTCCCTTGAGTAACCTCACGTACTTCGATACCTTTTTGGTTATCTTTTAATCCCGCACCCTTTAAATATAAGCTGACCTTACCACCATCAATATTAGTGTCTGCAATAATGGCTGTTAAATGACGAATACGCCCTTTGCGTATAATCGTCATTTTTACCTTTTCACCAATGCGTAATAAACCAACACGATTACGAACATCAGCGGCTGAATGAACAGGTTTATTATTGATGGCTGTAATAACATCACCTAAGTGCAACCCGGCTCTTTCAGCGGCACTTCCCGGTAAAATTTTAGCAATAGCAGCCCCTTTATTACCTTTTAATCCAAATGTTGTCGCTAAATCCCGCGTTAAATCTTGGATGTGTATGCCCAATTGACCACGTTGTACCTCACCAAATTGCACCAAATGTTGTACCACTTTATGCATCATATTGACAGGAATAGCAAAGCCTATTCCGACATTTCCTCCCCCTGGAGCAAGAATGGCTGTGTTAATTCCCACTAATTCTCCCCGTAAATTAACCAATGCCCCCCCTGAGTTACCCGGATTAATTGACGCATCCGTTTGGATAAAATCTTCATAACCTTCAATCCCTAAGCCAGTACGTCCTAATGCACTCACAATACCAGAAGTGACCGTTTGTCCTAAGCCAAACGGATTGCCTATTGCTACCACAAAATCTCCTACTCGTAACTGATCAGAATTGGCGAGAGGTAAAGCCGTTAAATCCTCTGTGGGAACTTTTAAAACGGCAATATCAGTTTCAGGGTCTGTACCTATTAGTTCGGCATTGAGTTGACGACCATCCAATAAATTGATGGTAATTTCATCTGCTTTTTCAACAACATGATGATTTGTTACCACATAACCAGTATGAGCATTAATAATAACACCTGATCCACGGCTTTGTTTTTTTTCTTCTTTAGGAACATTAAAAAAATGACGGAAAAAGGGATCATTAAATAATGGATTATTAACAACACGAGTTTGGGCACTTGAGATATTCACCACTGTAGGTAAAACTTTTTCCAACATGGGCGCCAAGCTTGGTAAGGGCTGTCCTCCTACGCTAAGAGGTAACTGGGCACAACTAGGTTGTACTATCAATAACATGACTAGGATTAGTAGTCCGAATGGATAATATTTATGCATAGATGCTCCTTAAAAACTTATAGGGGTGTAATAGTTGTTATAGTCAAATTGAATATCAACAAAATACTTTGTTTCTATAACAGTCAATTTATAGACTAAAATTATATAGTTTACGCTGTGTGCAACTTTTTTAGGTTGTTAATTTTACACTGCTAAAAATTCCATTTCTCTAAATTTTTAGAATTGCGTTATTGTATAATCAATGACTTAGCAAAATAAGTTGTACACAGCATTATAGTTTATAAGTATCTTCTCTAAATTCTGTGGAAAAAAACCTGACAGGTTTCCAAAACCTGTCAGGTTTGAGTAAGTTTACCCACATTTTTTGAGAAGATACGTTTATAACAATCATTGATAACTATAGGCATTCAGAAAAATAACTTCAAAAAACCTGACGGTTTCTAAAACCTGTTACTCGAATATCAAGTTTTTAAAAGATTGATGATTATTAAGCGAGAGACGCAAGCATTGCGTCTCTACCAAATTCCATCAATATGTAGAGACGCGATGCTCGCGTCTCTGATACTTGCGTCTCTGATGCTCGCGTCTTACACTTGGATTTTATTGTCACAATAAAAACTTGATAGTCGAGTGTCAGGTTTAGTGTGTGAAATTATTTATGTGGAAAACTATAATTTAATATCTTAATTTGACTTAGAATTTAAATTAACAAAAATCAATTAACAAATCTTGGTACAGGATATTTTATAACTTAAAAAACTTTATATTTATAAAAATGTAAAGTAAAATAAGTTCCAGAAGTGATTAGCACATTAAAAAAATGGATTTGAGTAAAAATGACTCCGATTTTCATAGGCAATTCGATAACGGGCTGTGATGAACTCTTCGGTTAAAGTGTTAACTCATTATGTTAACTGGTTAATATTATAGTCAATAGAATTTGTTATCTGCTATTTGTTATCCAAATTATGGAATAGACAATTACATTACTC
>JAUCGK010000210.1 GCA_030378085.1 Candidatus Parabeggiatoa sp. HSG14 | reverse complement strand
TCACCAATCAAGCAACCCTAAGCGTAAGCGAGGGGATAACGGGCTGATACTCCCTTATTCACATCAACTTAACTTGTTTACATAAATTGTAACATGTTAACAAATGTCAATAAAATTGTTATCTCATCTATCACTTCATAAACAAGCCGATGTTCACTATTGATATGTCGTGACCAACAACCTTCTAAGTGATGTTTTAAAGGTTCGGGCTTACCTATTCCATCAAAAGGCTCTCGTTTAATGGCACTGATAAGTTGATTAATTTTCTTTAATATCTTCTTATCGGTTGTTTGCCAGTACAGGTAATCTTCCCACGATTCCTCAGTAAAAAAAAGGTTCATTTATTCAATCAGCTCCCGCTCAAAAACCTCACCGGCACGCGCTTTTTTCAGGGAATTTAAAAGCCTTTCTGCATTGTAAGGATTTGATAACAAGTAGTTGGTTTCTGTCCACGAGTTGTAATCATCAAGTGATAGAATAACGACATTGTGATGATTTTCTCGATTAACAATATAAGGCTCATGGTTTTGGTAGACTTGTTCACAAATTGTCTCCAAATTTTGTTGAGCCGATTTCGCTGAAATGACTTGCATAATTTTCTTTTTTCCTATTCATAGTATTTATTGATCTCGCTCAGAATTGAGCTTGGATAATCTTCTTTATATCCAAACAATTACCTCCTTTTTATTGGTCAGAATCAAAATTGAAATCTAGTACACCAGATGATTTATCTAAAAGAGTACAACGAATTTAAAAAACCACAACGAATACCAAAGGACCTTCTTCGTTTATTCGTTGTGTTCTTTTCAGATGGGCGTTTCGCCACTGCGTTTCGTTGTATTCTTTTCTTAGTGATGGAAGTAATAAGGCTCTATTCACCTATTTTGTTATTCAAAACTTGTCACTGTTGGATATCATTGTTTTTAGGTTCACCAAAAGGATTGAATAATTTAATACTACATCCTTTAAAATCCTTGGTATTGCGTGTGACTAATACCAGTTCATATTGTAAGGCAGTTGCCCCAATCAATAAGTCGGCTTGTGAACGAGTAATCCCTTGTTGACGAAACTGTCCTCGCAAGATACCACATTGTTTAGCAATATCTGTTGTCACTGGTAAAACTTCACAACAGGATTGGACAAAATTTTCAAACCATGCTTTTTTCTGGTATGCATCTTTGTAGGTTAAGCCATAGTAAATTTCTTCAATGCTGACGACACTCATAAAAATGAAATTTTGATGACTAAACCATTCTTCTACCATTTCGTTAGGTTTTGGTTTCATCAATTCACTGACTGAATTGCTATCACACAAAAAATTCATCTGGCATCTCCAATATAGGGTTGGGGCGATCTTGACGCGGTGGGAGTTCAATTTCTTGTGGTTCCAGTTTATTAATTTCGCGCAGTTCTGCTAAAAGTTCAGCCATGGTTGGTTTAGGACTTGATACGGATAGCACTTTTGGTTTGTCAAATGGTTGTATGGTAATTCGTACTTGAATGTGTTCAGGTAAATTGAGCGGTGCAAGTGGGCGCAAAATACCATTTTCATAGATGGCAGTTACCGGATTATTCATGGTAATAACTCCTTATTTATTGTGAGTAAAATAGAGTACAACGAATTTGAAAAACAACAACGAATACCAAAGGATTTCCTTCGTTTATTCGTTGTATTCTATTGTGAATGATAGATAGAATGAAATTCTATCTACTTTACACTTATTTTGTTTTCATGCTGGCATCTTTATGGTAGCCAAATAATTTTTGTGGATGGTTTTTCTGTCGTTGGAGATAGTATGCTACCAGTTTTTTGGGATCGTGGTCACATTGCTTTGAAATAATATGCCGAGCTTCCTGTATTCTGTTGAGGACTGGATCATTTTTCATCTTCTGCTTCTCCTATTAATTCAAGCGGGGTTAATAAAATAGGTACAAATAAACCAAGCAATGTATTGATACGCTTTATATGAGTAAATTTATTGGCGTTTGCAATATTCTTACAATTCCAAGTCAAAAGAAAATCACACTTGTGGTATGATGCCAATGCCAAATGAAGTACATCTCCCACAGGGTCTTTTGGCATTAATTTATGCTCAAGGTAAACTTCAACAATTTCCGAAACTTCTTCTTCAAATGGAAGAAGGGGTATATTGCTAACCAATTCTAATGTATTAGCTTTAGTGGGATAATCTCCTTTATTTAATTCATCGATTACTGCATCACTGGTAACTATTTCATAACTTTGTCGAGATTCATTCCACCATTGACGGGTCCAATTTCGACGAGCGACTATTTCTGGCGCAGTACGAATCTCATAATAGAAACTGGGAATAGAAGTTTCAATATAGACTTTAGATTTCATCAGTTGCCTTTATGTTTGTGAAAAAAAGAGTACAAAAGAGTACAGTGAAAGAGTACAGCGAATTTGAAAAAACAACAACGAATACCAAAGAACTACCTTCGTTTATTCGTTGTTATCTTTTCAGATGGGCGTTTCAGAACGAAGTTTCGTTGTACTCCTTTAGTTGTCTTTATAGCTCTTTGTGAAAAACCGAGTACAAAAGAGTATAGCGAAAGAGTACAACGAATTTGAAAAAACAACAACGAATATCAAAGGACTTCCTTCGTTTATTCGTTGTTATCTTTTCAGATTCGTTGTACTCTTATTCGCTAGGTTCAAATGGATTGAATAACTGTAGATGAGGTACTTTTTGAAAGTCTTTGATATTGCGTGTTATCAAAGGCAGTTTTAAATGTAAAGCCGTAGCTGCAATAATAGCATCTGGCGTTTTTAGCGAAGTTGTTTGCCGTAATTGAACACACAATGTTACAACCTCTTCATTTAAAGGTTGCTCATTGAGGATACTTAGTAACTCTTCAGCACTTTTCAAAGATTCATCAGTGTGCTTAGCCCAACCAAGGATTTCTATACGTGTGATAACAGATATGTAAGAATTTGATTCAATTGCATTTTTCAAAAATTTTTCGGCATTGTCATCTAAACTATCATTTAAATGATAAATCAAAATGTTGGTGTCAACCACCTTGCTGTCTTCAGTGATTAGTCCCATTTTTGCTCCCATTCTGAACGCATAGCGTTAATTTCAGCGTCAATTTCATCAAGTGTTTTTCCTTTTCCCCACGCTCCACGGGTACGTTGCAAAACTTCATGGATATTTGGTTTAGATTTGATGATTGTTTTTTCCACATCCATCACTAACACAACATGTACTTCTTTCTCTGGTTTCGGTGGAATTTGGTTAAGCCAATGAAATTGTTGGCCATTGTAAATCGCTTCATAAGTTTGTAGCATGAATATTCTCCAAGGTTAATTTTAAAGTCATCAAGTAAATCTTTTATTAAAGCAGTTGGTTTAAAATTTAAGTTCCCTAAAACCAGTGTTAATTGATGGCTATAGCAAATTCCTATGTTTGCTAAAATCGAGTACAACGAATTTGAAAAACAACAACGAATACCAAAGGATTTCCTTCGTTTATTCGTTGTTATCTTTTCAAATTCGTTGTACTTCTTCGCTGTACTCCTTTAGTTGTCTTTATAGCTCTTTGTGAAAAACCGGGTACGAAAGAGTACAGCGAAAGAGTACAACGAATTTTAAAAAACAACAACGAATACTAAAGGACTCCCTTCGTTTATTCGTTGTGAGCTTTTCATATTCGTTGTACTTCTTTGTTAGTCAATTTACGCTAGTTATCCCACCAATTACAGGCCCCTGATATCATTGCATTAAAATAAATACCTTTTTTACGCATAAGTTTTGCTATTTCCATAACGTTAGAATCATCATACGGAGAAGCGTCTGTTGAAAGTAAAATAGTACCGCCTTTTTTAAGATAGGAAATAGCTAATTTTAAAGCTTCCATAGATGCTTCTGGACAAGTACCACCACCAGAAATTTTTAAAGATTTAATAGTTTTTAATAAAACGTCTAAATTGCGGGTTACTGCTCTAATTTTTACGTTATCTTTATCTTTAAAAGTAACTAAGGCAAAAGTAGGAAAAATACTTAAATCATTTTCAATAATAAAGTTTTCAATTGCTTTAATAATTGCATTGATTTCTGCCTGCATACTTGCTGTAGTGTCAATGACAAGTGCTATATCTGCTCCTACATTATCCAAAGATATTTTTGTGCGAGTTCTATTTGTATGAGTAGGATATTCATTAGCACTTACTTTAGTTTCTAATCTTAGCGATAAAACACCTGGATCGTTAAGTATAGCTTCTATATTAACAATAGCTTTGTTATTATTTGCATCATTTTTATTAAGGTTATTAATGGTACAAGTAATTGATGGTAAATTGCTGACATCACAATTACCATAGTCATTTGTTATAGATTTAAACAGAATACTGTTAGGTAATTTAATCTTCAGTATAATTCCAGTTGCTATAAGATGAGGAGCATATTCACTTAATTCGATATTAAACGTATAATGTAAAATATCTTTTATCATAATAGGGTCTGGAGTATCGTTAACCGACACAGATAAATAGGGAAGAACCCTTGTCCATCTTCTTCTTAAATTTACTGGAGATTCATTGGATGTAACAGTAAATGTATTTATCAATGCTTTTGGCTGTGTAACACTAGCAATAATTTTTATTGTAGCTATTTTATTAGGCATCAAATTAGGTAATTCACAACTTGTGCTATTTATACTGCAATTACCTTCATCAAGAGATTCAATAGACAACACACGAATACCTTCCGATAAAGTACTTTCAAGAACGATACCTGTTGCTATCATATTGCTTACATTAATCACTTTAATTATATAAATTATATTTTCACCTTGCTTTACTATTTTAGGGTTAGCAACAACTTTTATCTCAAGAGGAGTGTTATTTATCAAAATTGTTTTGCTAGATTTAAATCTAAAATTGGTAAATGGATTCATAATTTTTTCAGAATGTGTAGAAGTATTACCAAACTCACTTTCAGCACTAGCTGTCCTAATAATGTTGTCCATTGAGTTATGTTGATTATTAGAGATTTTGTTTCTACGCATTTTACCCAATGAAGAAAGCACCAATAAATTTCCTGCTAGTTGACTGTTTTTAGCCAATTCATCTCCTGTGATTATATTAATCTTTTGAAAGCCTACTCTTGCTGTTTTCGCAATATCAAGCCTAGCCTTTAAATGATTAGCATTAATTACTTGAGTAACTTTGGCAGTTATTTTTGAATTATTAACTTCTAGTTGAGATGACTGCAAATCAAAGTTAGTGTTGATTCCATAAATATCCACTTCAATATTAGAACCTAACTCTGCTTTATTAGGACTTATGCTCATAATTTGAGGTTTATCAGGTGTTGAAACTATTTCTAATGCACATTTACCTTGAGTAAATTCAGTTCTAAATAATCCTATTTTAGTTTCTACAGAAAGATCATAAAACGGTGGTGTTATTGTGCCAATAGTAATATTTGCTGTAACTTGACTAGGAGACAAAAAAATTGTTTTATTAACTACTATGTCATCAATTTTTACACGACTTGAAGAATTAAAGTTTGCAGTAGGAGCAGTAACTAATATATCTGCTGTACTATTTTGTGGTACATGTGAAGGCACAATTGCGGTAATAGTAGGACGAAGTATACTAGAAATTATGTTAAAACTTGTACATTGAAAAAGTGATGATTTTTTTTCCTTTTGTGGTTCAGGGATTGCTAAATTAGGTTGTCCTGCCATTTTAGCAAGAGCCTGAAATAATTTATTTTCTTCTTGTGGTTTAGAAATCAATAAGCTTGCTCCTCCCACCATTTCAGCAAGCCAAAAGAACTTTTCCTCGTCTTGCAGTGGTAAAGGGATAGGTTCGGGTTCGCAAGTTTTTTCCATTACTTCACTAAGTTTACAAAAGTTTTCAGATTTATAAAAATTCCACTCGTAAAACGAAAACCATATTGTTATAGCAAATATCACCAACATAGGGACAGCATATTTTTGAAAATTACCAAAAAACAAACTGTGCAAGTTTTCTGAAACTTGAACAGCTACTTTGTTTTTCATAAACGTCACAAACACGTAATCCCGTAAACTATCCTTTGGGGATTGTTTTTTCCATTTAGATGAAAATCGTTGTTTCAAAGCAGAAAACATCCCTTTCACAGAAAATGTACTTTTGGGTAACTCTGCAATATCTAGTTGTAAATCATAATCAGAAATAGGTTCCTTTGAATTTTTCTCCAATAATGTTTTTAAAACACTGCGTACCTTATTATCTTGAGGCAAAGGTAAATCTTTTATCAACTGATCGCGCAACCAATTAGGCATATAGCCATAACGAAACCAAGGCAACCGCGCAAGTTTAGCAAGTCTATCGTCAGTTAATAGTCGATTGCCATCGGTTGCTTTAAGGTTATAGCCTAAATAAAGCGTTAACTGCCAACGTAATTCTGGATACACTGCACAGGCACTGAACCAGTAATAACCGTCTTCTCCCAAAAAATCACGGACTTGTTTGAGCAATTCGGTGACTTTAGCGCGTTCTGGGGCATGGCGTTCTAACCACCAATGGGAAAAGTCATTGAAATACGTTGGAAATGTGCTGGCATCTCCCGTAAATTGCTTTGGCTTGAAATTGTCAGGTTGCCCTATTTCCGCTTTAATCTGTTCTGCCAGTGTTGTTAAGTCGTGTTCATTGACAGGTACGGTTCTAATCAGAAAGTTCGCCTTTTCTAATAACTTTTCTTGATACCCCCATTTTCCAGGTTGTTCTAAGGTAAAAAAGGTTTTTTGTGTCCATACCGAAAATTGCTCAATCCAAGGCACAATGTTGCCAGTAATCGGATCAATAAAACCATCGCCATCAGAAAACATCAGCAACCGATGTGCCGGATAATGATCACCGAGTTCTGTTAACAACTGTGGTGGGAGTTCATCTTTCTCTGGATAACAGTGGCGCGGATCACCATCAAAATAATAACGGGCAACAAATACGCCTTGGTTAATGAGTTGATTGATTAAGGCATCAATGAAATGGCTATGATGATCTTTAAAAGTGGTTCTATCTATTAAGACTAAATACTCTGGAATCGTTTTCGCAAAGCCTGTCACCGGCGTAAACCAACCCCCCGCTTTAATGGTGCGTTTTATCGTGGCTTTTAAATCCAGTGAATCGGAGGCAATGGGCGTGTGTTTACGCAACTGTTGGGCAACCCGCGTCAAACCCACCGATTGAAAAATCTTTTCATTGATATTCTTAGCAAATAACTGTGTTATCTTTGGACGTTGGGATGTGGTTTGTCTGGTTAAAGAAGGTTGTGCTATGTATCGATACCATAAATACCATAGCAATGCGCTTAATGGTAGTAATAATAAAAGAACAATTACCCACCATTCTTGCTCATAAGGCTGATTTTCTGTAAAATCTGCTTTATCTGTAAATCCGGTATTTTCTGGTAAATCTGAAATTGGTTCTGTAGAGATGTTTGGCGTTGGAATTGGCGAGTCGTCTGTATTTGGATTTATTTCTATTGGTTGTGATGGTGTCGTTGTTGGTGATTTAATGAAATTAGCAATTTTTCTTGAAATATCAAAATCATCAGGAATAGCAGTTAATAAGATTAATGCAAACGATGCGAAAAAAAGAAACCATTTTAAATTTTTAACAGCGTGTTTTATTTTTTGCCAAGCCAATTGTAAAAAGGTAAGCTTTTTAGGTTTAGGTTCAGGTTTTACGTTTTCAACGCTATTCAGCCAATTATCAAAATGCCAGCTAAAATCTTCTTGTTCTTTGGGCGAGTGGCAGAGTGTGGGCATTAACAGCGTTTTCAGGGGAGCTAATGTCTTTGGGAGTTTGCCTTGTGCCGCTAATGCCACTATTAATTCTTGGGCTGCCAAAAATTCTGTGGTGCTGATATCGTAATTGGCTAAACGCAAGCTTTCTATAAAAAGCGCGAGTTCGCCGTTGTCTAAAATGTTGGTGGTGTTCATTGTGTTTATCTTACTTTATTATGAGGAGTAACGCTGGAGCGTTGGAACGAGAAAAATGATCCTATCCAGTTATTTCACTTGGATTCAATCCTGTCATGGTGGCAACTTTTTCTATCTTCATACCAGACTCAAGTAATTTTTTAGCTATTGCCAATTTCGCCTTGAGTTTTCCTTCCTGTTGTCCTTCTTGTCGCCCTTTTTGTAACCCTGTGTTAAGTGCGGTTTTTATTTTGTCTTGCTCATTCACCATTGCCAACAGGTACATATCATAAAGATGGCGTTCTTCGGGTTTCATTTTCAATACATCCAATTTTTGCTCTGCTTTCTCAAGGTTTTTAGCGTGACAATTGGGAGGTAAAGTCGCGTGCTTAAAAAGGTAAATCCATTCATCCAACTCTGTTTTCATTTCATCGGAAAACCGTTCCACATTAATCAAGTAATATTCCGGAAAAATGTCTTGGCTTTTGAGTTTTTCAAGTTTTTTGTCTTTTCGTCGCTGGTAAACCAAGGGCTGCTTGTCATGCAAACCCTTCGATTCTGTTTTGCCATAAAAGACATAATCCTCACCTTGCCCCAAATCAAAATAAAGAATACTGATGGAAATAACTTTGCTTACCTCGTTATAATATTCATCTGTCTTCATATTATTAACGATCACTTTAGAAGTGCCGAAGAGAATGCGTTCTAAATAATCAGTCATCTGGTGACAGCTTTGGAGTTCGATAATAATATATTGCTGCTGTTCATCTTGGATGAGAATATCCACTCGATTAAGTTTTAAATCAATATCTGGGACGTTAGATTCACTTTCAAGAATTTTGATAACGGAAATGTCTTGACGAAGTAGCGCACTTAAAAAACCTTCCAAAATATCAAAATTGGCTTTATCACGTAATAAGCTTTTTATCGCCCAGTCAAAACGGATGAGTTGGGTTTTGGTGTTCATATTGTTCTCCCTTATAGAGTGACGCTGGAGCGTCATGGTAGGCTGATAAAAACACCTCATAGATGCAATAAAACTTTTCCCCGTTTTTGTTCCTTCTTTTTATAACCTTTAGGAAAATTTTTTCTTGAAGAACCTTTAAGATATTTCTTTCTTTTAGATTGCGCA
>JAUCGK010000209.1 GCA_030378085.1 Candidatus Parabeggiatoa sp. HSG14 | reverse complement strand
TAGTTAGAAAAACTCTTTCGTTTTCTAAAAAACTTTCAAATCACATTGGAGCCATTTGGTTTTTCATTCATCATTATAATGCTAATATCAATTAGATTTTATCACCACTACTTTGTGCAGGACTACCATAAAATGAGTAGGGACACACAGCCATGTAGAGACACACAGCCACATAGAGATACACGGCCACGTAGAGACACACGGCCGTGTGTCTCTACGTTAGATTTTAAACAAAAAAAATTTCGTAGTCGCTTATTAATGTCTGGTTTTGCTTTGGGTCTTGCGTTTTATGGAAAGTATTCGTGGTGGGATAAAAATTCTTCAAACTTTCGCGTCAGACACGAAGATTGGTTTGCAGCCGATACGCCAAATGGAGGAGCTGATAAATTGGGACATACTTATGCTTTTTATATCAGTACTCGATTAATGAAAAATGGTTTTGAATGGGCAGGCTATAATCGTAAACAAGCAGTGCAACTGGCTGGGATAACTTCTGGCGTTATATCGTTGGGGGTTGAAGTGATGGATGGATTTACAGAAAAATATGGGTTTAGTTCTGAAGATGTCATTATGAACTTATCAGGGATAAGCATGGGAATTATTCTTGAAACATATCCGCAATGGGATAATTTATTTGATATTCGTCTCAAATATTGGCCATCTGATGATGCAAAAAGATTAAATGATTATGATCCCATCGCTGATTATTCTGGGCAAACTTATTTGTTAATTACCAAAGCAAGTGCTATTCCTACCTTACGTAAACAGAAATTTTTACGTTATTTAGAATTAGCGGTAGGATATGGCACGAAAGGTTACCAACCAAACGATGGCACAGGTACTCAATCAACATCACGTCATTTTTATTATGGTTTGTCATTAAATTTATCTTTACTTTTTAATGACACAATATTTAAAATCCAAGAAAGAAAAAGTCAAACCCAAATAGTAACAGAAAATATATTAGAATATTTGCAAATGCCAGGGACAGCATTATTATTTGAACATAATTTTTAAAATTCTTAATAACTCTTAATAATCCTTAATATCCTTTATACATTTGCTCAATTTCCACAGCATAATGTTCGAGAATCTTCGGACGTTTCATTTTCATAGTCGGTGTCAATAAACCACTATCTGGTGTCCAAGACTCAAGAGATAAGGACACCCGACGAATCTGTGCATACCCAGGAAAACCTTTGATATGCTTGCTAATACGTGTCAATATTTCTTGATGGACGGGCTTTATTTGCAAAGAAGCGGATTGATCGGGATTGATATTCAACTTTTTGGCAAATTCTTGCCACTGTTCCGCATTTAACACAATTAATGCGCCAAGAAAAGGTTTACCTTCACCAATCACCATCACTTGTTCAAAAAGTGGCTCTGTACAAAGCGTTATTTCCATGTCTGCTGGTGGCACTTTTTCGCCATTGCCCATGACAATAATTTCCTTAATACGTCCTGTGATATACAGATGCCCTTGTTCATCTTGATAAGCTTTATCCCCCGTATGCAACCACCCTTCCTCATCAATCATTTGCCGAGTTGCGGTGGGATTTTTCCAATAACCCATCATGATGTATGGACTTTTTGTCAATAATTCGTCATTTTCCCCGATTTTAATGTCTATCTCAGGAAGAGTTAGCCCAATACTTTTTGGTACATTATCTTCAGGACGATTAACGCTAATCACAGGACTGGTTTCAGTCAAACCATAGCCTTGTAATAAATCCAAGCCTAATGCAATAAACAATTTAGCAATTGTTGGTGATAAAGCCGCACCGCCACTTATCGCAAAACGCAATCGCCCCCCTAATTTATTGAGTACGGGAGTAGCCACTAAACGGCGTAATAAAGGCCATAATAACAATTTAGGATGCCAACCGGCTCGTTTTTGACGATATTCAAAATGTCGCCATCCCACATTAATAGCCATCCCAAATAATGTTCTCGCCAACCATGATTTTTTCGTTAATTGATTTTGAATTTTGGCATAAACTTGTTCATAAATCCGCGGGACAGAAACTAATATAGTGGGACATAAAGTAGTTAAATCCACGCCTAGTTGTGGGATAGAGCGTGCATAAGCAACGGTTGCACCTACTACCATTGGTAAATAATATCCCCCTGTCCGTTCAAAAGTGTGAGAGAGTGGTAAAAAAGATAAAAAGAGATCCTCAACTCCAAAATAAGTACATTGAGAAGTGGCTTGAGCATTGCTGAGTATATTATGGTGACTGAGCATCACGCCTTTAGGACGACCCGTTGTACCAGAAGTATAAACAATACTTGCCAAACTCTTTGGTGAACATTCTTCAACACGAGGCGTATTTACCTCTTTACTATTTGATAACCAAGTATCTAAGTTTATTAAACGTGCATCCTCAAAATCTTTATCGTCAAAAGGTTGTACTGAAACAATGCGTGTTAAAGCCGATAATTCATCGCGTACAGGGTACAACCGTTTCCATTGCGTTGCGGATCCCAATAGCAAAAATTTGACCTCGGCTTCAGTAATAATATAAGCCACATTGTCAGCGCGATCATCCAGATATAACGGGACTGTGACTAAACCGAGTCCAAGTGCGGCCTGATCGAACATGACCCATTCGGGACTATTAGGCAACATGATGGCAACCTTATCACCAGGGACAAGATTTTCCTGCGCTAAAGTTGTTTGCCATTGTGCGACATGCGCTGACATATCCGCCCAAGTAAGACTTTGCCAAACTTTGTTATCTTTATCAAAATAACGATAAGCGATATTTTGTGGAGTACGTTTAACCCGTTCGCGAAATAACGCAGATAATGTCGTTGCAGCTGGTGCAATAATATCATCTTTCATATTTTAACCTTTTTGAAAATTGGAAATTTTAGTAAAAGGAAATTTTTATTTTATAAATATTCAGATAATTAAGTAGATTCAAAAAAAGTATTTTATACAATATATATCATTAGTTGTTAAGGAATGTGCATAAAATAATTTCTAAAAAATTCTGAAAACTTGAAATCTCTGATATAGGCCCTTAAAGACACACGGCCGTGTGTCTCTACATATTATTCAACGGAGGTGAAAAATATTAACCAGATATATATCATTTTGTTAAGGAATGTGCATAAAATAATTTCTAAAAAATTCTGAAAACTTGAAATCTATGATATAGGCCCGTAGAGACGGCCGTGTGTCTCTACACATTATTCAACGGAGGTGAAAAATATTAACCAGATATATGTCATTTTATTAAGGAATGTGCATAAAATAATTTCTAAAAAATTCTGAAAACTTGAAATCTATGATATAGAAACGGCCAAGGCCGTGTGTGTTTTTTGATTGTAACGGATTTTAGGGAAAGTACAAAATTAATCCCCTCATAATTATCCATCCTACGAAAAATCATTATCTATTTGCCATTTGCTATTCTAAACAAAGTCATCCAAAATAAATTTAGGACAAAGCCAAACCGTACTATATTTTTTTATCCACAACTTGATTTTGGAAACTAAAAATTAACACTCCCTGTATTTTTAATCACACCTATCTACTACAATACCTTTGCCAATTATCCTACTATAGCGTTTTCCGATTGCGTCAGGTACAAGTCCCCTCTTTAATTAAGGAAGGGATTTAGGGGAGGTTGTACTTTATCCAATCGAAAAACGCTATAAATAAGACGGTTATTATATGATATTGGTTAAATTTCAAACAGTTATCCTATTTCAAAATCCGATAATGCTTATTTTAAATCTCGTTGATTTTTAAACGTTTTTTAAATAGCTGAGTTTAATAGTCAAGTTTTTGGCGAAGGTAATATCTACTATAATTGATGTTGATTTCAACAACTTTTTTATGTCAAAATTCTTTGTTATGAGGACTTCTAAATGTGATCAAGTTGTGATGCTATCGCTTTTATCCTATACATCTGTTAAAATTAAAATATTTTAAAGTATTTTTTATTTTAGTGGTTCAAATTAGAACACTCAATTATTGTATTTGTTTTCTTGGAGTTTAAACTATGCATTACTCTGCCATATTACCTAAATTATGGTCAGCCTTAATTTTAGTAGGGGTTATATTACTAAGTGGCTGTCCTTCTGTCCCTGTTGTGACACCTGGAGCACCAGTGTCACAGATACCTACTCCTGAAATAGATACTGCAACGTATCATACTATTCAGCGTGGTGAAACTTTATATGCGATTGCTCAACGTTATGGGCGCGATTATAAAGCCATCGCCCACTGGAATAATATTATGCCCCCTTACGCACTCAATGTGGGTCAACGTTTGAGGATTGATGGGCCTAGTAGCGATAGTATGACAACACCATCAATGCCACAGTATCCTGATACACCTGTCATATCTCCTCCCCCACCCATATCAACAATGCCACCTAGTCCAGAGCCACCCAGTGAAAAAGGTGTCCATACAGTACAAGCGGGTGAAACATTATATGCCATTGCCAGAAATTATGGACAAAATGTGAGTGATGTTGCTGCTTGGAATAATATCGAACCTCCTTATAATCTAAGCATCGGACAACGTTTAATAGTTTCAGACAGTGAGTCTATGGATGAACCTACTTCTGTTCCTATACAACCAACTTCACCCCCCGTTGGCGGAGATAGAGACTACCATACTGTATTAAAAGGTGATACCTTATATAGTATTGCCAAACATTATGGATACAGTGTAACTGATATAGCAGCATGGAGTGGATTACAACAGCCTTATATCCTATCATTAGGGCAAGAATTACGGGTTAGCCCTCCAGGTGTTGACACTGTACTTCCTACACCACGTCCATCTACTCCGTCTTATGAACCCTCATCTCCCTCTTATCCTTCATCCCCCTCTGATGATGAAATTGATAGCTCAGATTACCATATTGTGGCGGCTAAAGAAACTTTATATAGTATTTCCCGACAATACGGTTATAGCGTTCAGGAGATAGCAAAATGGAACAATTTAGCAACCCCTTATAATTTATCAATTGGGCAAAAGTTGCGAGTAACTCCACCATCAACTATGATGCTAGATGCAACGCCTGATAGTCGTTATTTTCAGCGTGTTAAGCTTCCGCCTCCTTCTCGTGACAACCACGTTGTAAAACCTGGAGAAACCCTGACGAGTATTGCTAAACAGTACGGGATATCTTACCTTGATTTAGCAAACTGGAATGGCATTGGTAATCCCTTTACAGTCTATCCTGGACAAAATTTAACACTCATTCCACAATAATCAATTGTCAGTTCTCAGAGCTATTAATTGATTATTTGGATGGAGTCCAAAATTTATTTTGGGAGTCTTGGATGGAGTCCAAATTTTAATTTGGGAGTTTTGGAACGACCAAACTAAAGTTTGGACTCCTCTTTTTTAATTATTTGGAGTCCAAGATTTATCTTGGAACTAACAACCAAATTAAAATTTAGACTCCTCTACTTTATGGTAAATATTCACTAAATAATTCAACATTGGTGCTTAACTATGTATAAGCCTATTATTCTACTAAAATTATGCACAACCTTGGTAGTGGTTTTATTACTTAATGGTTGTGCTTTTGATTCGTGCTATAAACCATCAACGAAGAAATCCTATAACTATTCCAATAGCTATACCACTGGTGGTAGTTTGGAAAATCCTAAAAAGGTTGTTGTTCAGCGTGGCGAAACTTTTCAAAGTATTGCAAATCTTTATGGAATTGATCCTAAAGAATTCGCTACTATTAATGGTATATCAAAGCCTTACAGAGTACACATTGGTCAAACGTTATATCTTCCTGGCAGTGGTTTTGTTAAATCACTCAAAGCATACGGAAGTAAATCATCTATTCCTGTTTCTCTTAAGAAAAAGAAGAAAAATAAGGTGTCAAAAAAGGTGTCAAAAGGGAATTATCATGTCGTACAACGTGGTGAAACTTTGTATGGCATCGCCAATAGCTGTGGACAAAATTATCGTCAATTAGCCAACTTGAATAATTTGTCTTCCCCTTATCATTTAAAAGTGGGACAACATTTACGCCTTGGTTCCTCACAAGAAAAACAAACCAGTTCGTCTTCATCAACACACATTGTACAACAGGGAGAAACCCTTCATAGTATTGCACAATACTATGGCTACACTACTGGTAAACTCGCTCATTGGAATAATTTAACATCATCTTATTACCTAAGAGCAGGACAAAGTTTGCGGCTATCAGAACCACCAAGGTTAAACACCTCTCGTATGCAGCGAGACTCTCAACAAAGTGGTTATCACACTGTCGCATTGGGTGACACATTGTACAGTCTTGCTAGACGCTATGGAAATAGTATTACTGACATAGCAGAATGGAATAACTTACAACCACCTTACACCTTGTCTCAAGGGCAAAGTTTACAAGTAGCTCCCTTAAATAAAGGAATACCAAGTACACCAAATACTCCCAAAAACTTGAAGCAAGTCGCCAATCGTAAATCGGGATACCATACAGTAACTAGTGGGGATACGTTGTATCGTATTTCCAGAAAGTATGGCTACACTGTTTCTCAGATAGTTGCATGGAATAATTTACATCTCCCTTATAATTTATCGGTTGGACAACGTTTATGGGTTTACCCTTCATTAGGAAACGCTTCCCCAAATCGTTCTCAAAACCAAAAAGCTTCAACAAGTCATTTTCATACCATTAAGCCAGGAGAAACACTATATAGTGTTTCCAGACATTATGGTCAAAATGTTGCAAATATCGCAAGATGGAATAATTTACAACCGCCTTATAACTTGTCAATTGGACAACGTTTGAAGGTTTCTTATCGACAAACCTCTTCTCAAAAACGCTCCTCTGGTAGTTTTCATAAGGTTCAACGTGGAGAAACTTTAAGGAGTATTGCAGCAATATATGGCATAAATGCTGATGAACTCGCAGACTGGAATGGCATTGGTAATCCCTACACGATTTATCCAGGGCAAAAAATGTGGCTTGCCCCACATTAAAATTAAGTCTAGCCAATTACATTCTCGTTCCAACGCTCCAGCGTTGGAACAAATATTGTGACGCTCCAGCGTCACTCCTTATAAAAAAAAGAATTGAGTAGGAACAAGTTTTTTAACCTTTTTAGAAACCAAGCTTTTTTCAAAAACTTGGTTTTTTTTTCTCTTAAATTTTTGAAAGTATGTTGAAATTCAAAGCAAAGTTTCTGTGCAATCAATAAAGTGTATTGGAATTCAAAGCAAAGCTTTGCTTTGTGCAATTTTGGGTATGGTAAAAAAATGACGATAAAAGGCTGGAATGCGCCCAAACCTGAAGGTTTGGACTCCAACGTCACTACATTTAAATGTTACCCTGAATTGAACCATGCCCTATTTTTGATAAATTGATAGGTGATATATAAAAAATTAATTTAGTTAATCCCAATACAGTTAAAATAATAATCGGAATAATTTTTGCTTGAATACTTAACTTATTGCTATTAAAAAATATTTGCTGTAAAAAATCTGATTTTTTGAAAAAATCAATTTTTTTTGACAAATTCCCCAATTCTCAATTCCGAATTTTAAGACAAAGTTGATCCTGTGATTTATCTCCCTAAACTATGACTTAAAATAGTTTACGATTTTTAACCAAAAGCAGGTAATTATGGATGATAATATTAGTGAACCGAATTTACATGAAGACGAGGATGCAGAAGGTAATGATGATTTAGAGAATTTGGTGCAATTTGTCCACCCAGTTGACGAGGATTTGGATGCAACTCGTCTTTACTTGAATGAAATTGGTTGTTCCAAACTTTTAACCGCAGAAGAAGAAGTTAAATATGCGCGACGTGCCCAAAAGGGCAATGAGTTTGCACGTAAGCGTATGATTGAATCTAATTTACGTCTTGTTGTTAAAATTGCTCGCCGCTATATGAATAGGGGTTTAGCCTTACTTGACTTAATTGAAGAAGGCAATCTTGGCTTAATGCGAGCTGTCGAAAAATTTGATCCAGAAAGGGGCTTTCGTTTTTCTACTTATGCAACTTGGTGGATTAAGCAAACGATTGCTCGCGCTATTATGAATCAATCTCGTACCATTCGCTTGCCTATCCATGTATTTAAAGAAATCAATAATTGTTTGCGAGCCAATCATGTTTTATCACAAACATTGGACCATGAACCAACGTCAAAAGACGTGGCAAATTCGCTTGATAAATCTAAGGGAGAAGTTGAAAAACTATTAGGACTTAATGAACGAGTAGTTTCAATAGATAGTCCACGCATAAATGATTCTGACAAAGCTTTAATTCATAGTATTCCTGATGAATTTAATCCCGATCCCATGTTGTTATTACAAGATTCCGATTTGGGTAAACAACTTGAATTATGGCTCTCCCAATTGACTGAAAAACAACGGCTCGTAATAGAACGACGTTTTGGTTTAGGGGGCGATAGTGATGCTACATTAGATGACATTGGTGAGGAATTAGGATTAACTCGTGAACGAGTGCGACAAATTCAAATGGCAGCCCTGAAACGTTTAAGAGAACTTATTGAACGAGAAGGTTTTTCCTTAGAATCATTATTTTATTATCGCTAAAACAGACACTTTTTTATATTGACTCTCTTCCACCAAAGAAATCTAAAATTTTTGAGGTGGAAGCTAGGCTGATAAAAACTCCTCATAAATACAATAAAATTTTTCCCCATTTTTGTTCCTTCTTTTTATAACCTTTAAGGAAATTTTTTTCTTAATTAACCTTTAAGAAACTTCTTTCTTTTATACAAGTTGCTTTGTCCAATGTTTTTCTCACATCATTCAACAACATCTTTGACTCACCGTTTCCAACGTTTTAAATAATAGAGTTGCATAGGTGTTCGGTATTTATTTAAGCAATTGATTTTATTAAATATATTATCGTTCCCAAGTTTTACTTGGGAACGCACTGCCCAAGAAGCTCCGCTTCGAGAAAAATCAAAAGAATCGCTCAATCTCAGAAAACTTCAGGCTCTCTGGTAATTTGCGTGGCCAGCAACTGTTTGATTATAAAGGACAAATCGCGCAGTTTGTAAGCAGTTGATTTATATAGCATATATTTCACGGTCTGAAATGTCCAAAAATATCCGTTGAAAC
>JAUCGK010000208.1 GCA_030378085.1 Candidatus Parabeggiatoa sp. HSG14 | reverse complement strand
ATTCCAAACAGGAGTGCAAAATTGAGGACACCCCCCTAACCCCCCGTACACAGGGGGAAGTCCCAAAATAGAAAAATTAAAGCAAAGTGTCAAATGATGTTTGGTTCCACCCGTGTACGGGGGGTTATGGGGGTATCCCCAAAATCTGTTACAATCAGCAAAATTTCATTTTGCACTACTCTGGTATTCACTTTTGAAGTACAGTGCGTAACATCAGGTATTAAAAAAAATTAAGTTTATTTCGCGTTGAGTATAACTTGATGTTCAAGTTTCTAAAAAATAATTACTTGCTGTCAATAATTTTATGATGACGTTGTAGAGACGCGATGCTCTCGTTTCTAAAGCGTCTTCTAGATTTGAGGTGCATAACCAGACAATTTACCGCAAGAATTTTTGTCGAAAGAAGCCACTGATAAGGTTCATATGTCAAACATTCCATGATTATTGGAGACGTTTGGAGACGCGAGTATCGCGTCTCTACAAATCTATCGGGTTACCAATCCTTGATAAAAAAACTTGAGCATTGAGTATAACTCACTGAATATTTCAAGAAGGAGAATGATTTTATGTTAAAAACTTATGTTACGCACTAAGCTTCTGCAGTTCAGCAAAACTAGCCTGTAATGCTTTAAGATAAAGTTTGGTTTTTAAAGCAAAATGATTAGTGTGATGTTTGAGCTTAAGCAATTCCAGCTTAAAAGTGGCATAAATGGATGCAAATACATGATTAGATTGAGTTCTCTTCGTTTTAGTGGGCGATTTAGCTATTGAAGCATTACATTTATAAGTTGAGCGAATCAATTCTGACAAAATGACCTTGATGCTTGTCTTGTAAGCTTAATGCCACTAAACGATTGGATTTTATTGCCATAATTAAAGTCTTTTTTAAATGTATATTTTATCTCCTGCATATTTTTGACGCTAGCATACCAACTGTCTGTTAGCACATAGCTGTAAAGTAAATTGTTTTGCTTACTTGTTTGAAGCATTTGAACGAGTAAATCATTAAACTTAGACGTTTGACTTTACGAGTTTCTATATCGCTATATTGGATTGATTTATCTATGATTTCATAAGCGACAGGAATATTAATGTCCCCAACACTATATATTAAGTACTGAAGAACAAGTAAACGAATTAATTGATTTTGCTTCCTGAAGTGCTTCCTCAAAATGTTAGAAAACTTGTGCTTCAGTACTTATTTCTACATGATCAAGGCTATAAAGCCACTTGGTGTGCTTTAGAAGTGATTCAACCTCAAGGTTCCCGTTTACTCCCTATTTTTTTATAGGTTCTATCAATTATGCCCGTGCCTTAGCTTCCTCGTTGGGTATTGAACAACCAGTGTATGGATTAAATATTTTTGGACTTCAGCCCAAAGATGGCACAACACCTTAAGTGGGGAGGGAATTGCTGGACAATATATTCAAGAAATTTGTACTGTGCAAACAAAATTTCCTTATTATTTATGTAGTTACTGTGCTGATGCTAAAATAGCTATTGAAATAGCTCAACAGTTAATTACTCAAGGAAAAGAAATTAAAACGTTGATTTTTATTGATGTTATTTGGGATCAATCATCAAAACAGTTACAAAATCGCCTCAATTATTTGCGACATAACTTATTAGAATTTGGACCAAGCTATTTATCCTAGAAAATGCGTGAAAAGTTAGATTTTTTCAAAACGAAGATACTCTTGGCATTGAATAGGTTAGAGAAATTGAATAGGTTAAAGTATTATCAATCTGCCAACAAATCTTTGCCACTTCAAGTACAACATAAATTGCTACTCGACAATTTTTTCAAGGTTGTAAATGATTATATACTACAACCCTATTCTGGACATATTACGCTTTTTTTATCTTAATGAATGGCGTTCTAAGAATTCTTCAGCTTTAGGTAAATTAGCTACTGGAGGAGTAGAAGTTTGTGAAGTCGAGGGATATCATCATAATTTGTTTGAGGAACCTCAAGTGAGCGTGTTAGGAGAGCAGATAAAGTATTGTTTAGAAAAAACTCATAAGAGGAAAACATGAATTGAGTATCTAAGAAAAATTGTATATGCAGTTGGATACCCTCATATCAAAAAGCAGACTCCACTAGAGGGCAATCAATTTAGGTAATTTATATATAACTGATTTTGTAATAAAAAAGAACAAAACTATCATGTTGAATAATCTTTTTTTCCTGTGCTTTTTCTTGTTTATCATTGTGGTAATTGTAATAGCTATTGCATTCCAAAACTAACATTAACTTTGCTATGCTATAAATCAATTTTGTATGGACTAATCGGATAATTAAAATGTAAATTAAAGCCTTTAAACACCTTGAATAACACTTCTCGCAATCAATTGTCTATTTGATCAAACATCTTTCTTCTTGAGTTCTATACTAACCACACTGTCCGCAAGATTTGTCAGTTCTAAAATCTATTACCCACCTTACAATATTTCTGAATCAGAATTGACAGAAACAACGTTCTGGATAATTTAATATGACTCATCCTCCCTTTTTACTTGGCTGTACCATTTTATTTTGGGGCTGGCAAAGCCGATTACTTCCATTTGCGATACTTATGGCAGTACTTTTAGAAAGTGCTCGTTGGATTAAATGGCGTTGGGCATTGTCAGATAAAGACTTTAATCGAACAACCGATCTCACTTCATTGTCATTGGTTATGGCAGTCCTTTATCTTGTTAATCAACAATCCGTTCACGGCTTAATGACATTACTCAATTGGTTACCTATGTTGTTATTTTTACTGGTAACTGCTCAAATTTATAGTACGCATGGTTCCATCAAACTAAGCAGCTTGCTGTTATCGTTACGTCATTACGAAGCGAAAGGTAGTGGTATATCCTCCAGTCAACGTGTTGATGTGAGCTATCCTTATATGATGATATGTTTGTTATCTGCCAGTGTTGGTTATCATCCTTGGTTTTTTGTAGGAACATGTTTATTGGTAACGTATGGACTATGGGCTACTCGTCCACAACGTTATTCAATTTTGCTTTTTGCATTATTCCTGATGATGGGTAGCGTATTAGGCTATGTTGGTCATCGAACTCTTTTTTACTTACACATTCAAGTAGAAAAAATAATGCTTGATTGGTTTGAAGAAATGCTTTTAGCAAATAGAGACCCTTATAGACAAAATACGGCTATTGGTGATATTGGGCGACTCAAACAATCGGAGCGAATTATCTTGCGGGTGGATGCGCCTTACCCCATCTTATTGCGTGAAGCCAGTTATAATATTTATTTCAAAACCAATTGGCACGCTAAACAATCTTCTTTTACAGAGATTTTTCCAGATAATAGTGATATGAGTTCTTGGATGTTTACTCCAAAGTCTCCCCTAGCGCACAATTTTCACAATGGGGAACTACAACCTAACCATTTTCAAAAAATAGATATTTCAGCATTTCTTCTCCAAGGTAAAGGTATATTAGCATTGCCTCATGGTACTTATCAAGTTTCTCATCTTCTTGTACCAAGCCTACAACACAACGATTTTGGTGCAGTTAAAATCGAAAATGGTCCTGGATTAATAGAATACACAGCACATTTTGTACAAAATACCCCGCTGGATACACTCCCAATTCAAAAGAATGATTTATACATTCCCCCTAAAGAAAAAGATCATCTTATTGAACTATCTAATAATTTAGGTTTATATCAAAAAAAACCAAAAGAGGTGCTAAATACATTAGCAACATTTTTTAATCAAAATTTTCAATACTCACTCAACCTTACGGCATTAGCATCTAACAGACAAACGCCACTAGAAAATTTTTTACAAAATAAACGAGCAGGACATTGTGAATATTTTGCCACCGCCACCACATTGCTATTACGCACTGTTGGTATTCCTTCACGTTATACAGTAGGGTATGCTGCCCTTGAATTTAGTGAGTTAGAAAATGTTTATGTGGTGCGTCAACGTCATGCTCATGCTTGGACACTTGCTTATATCAACGGACGTTGGCAAGAATTTGATACAACACCTATAGACTGGAACAGTTTTGAAGAAGAAAGGGCTGCGTGGTGGAAACCTATTTATGATTTGTGGGCTTGGTTCAGTTATAAATTTTCTAAATGGCGGTGGTACAATAGTGAAAGTTCTAATGATTGGCTTTTGTGGTTAATTTTACCCCTGAGTTTAATCTTAATATGGCAACTTTATTTAAGAGAAAAGGTTGCTCGTTCCCAAAAAAAATCTGCTCAAAGGATAAAAATATCAGCCATAACCGGGACAGATTCTGCATTTTTCCAGATTGTGCAACAATTAAATAAAATAGGATATATTCGCCAACAAGGTGAAACATTGATGAGTTGGTTAAAACGTATTCAAGCCTTAGAAATATCAGAAGCCGATATGCAAACCATGCTAACAATACACCAACGTTATCGATTCGATCCTGTTGGCATAAATACAGAAGAACAATCGGTATTAACTATGCATGTTGAAGTATGGCTACGTCTCAATCGAAATTCAAAGTGAAGCTTTCTTAACATTGGTAAAACTTCGCCTTGAATTCCAGTACACCTTAATATAAAAAAATGAAATCAAATAAACCCATTATTTTAGTTGTTGACGATACTTTAACGAATTTGGCTTTATTGAAAGCCGTTTTACAACAAGATGGTTTTCATGTTTTATTAGCCAACAATGGTGAAAAAGCACTGAATATTGCAAAGACAGAAAAACCTGATCTGATTTTGCTGGATATAGAAATGCCCGGCTGGAACGGCTACGAAACTTGCCAACGTATCAAAAAAGAAACAAGTTTGGCAGCGGTTCCTGTTTTATTTTTTTCCACTCTCAACAGTGCTGAAGATAAATTACGTGCTTTTGCCGCAGGTGGTATTGATTATGTCCACAAACCTTTTCAAGAAGAAGAATTGTTGGCACGGGTACATACTCATGTGGATCTGTATTATTTGCGTGAAAAATTAGAACTGAAAATTGCTAAGCAAAATCAAGAAATATTAGCTTATGCCAATGAACTAGAAAAAAAAGTGGAGAAACGGACAGCCGAACTTACTAAAGCTAAAGAAATGGCTGAAACTGCTAACCTTGCCAAAAGTCAATTTCTTGCTAATATGAGCCATGAACTACGTACCCCAATGAATGCTATTATAGGATACAGTGAAATGCTCAAAGAAGAAGCCGAAGATTTAGGAATGCCCGACTTTTTTGTTGATCTTGAAAAAATCCATCTAGCAGGTAAACATTTATTGGAACTTATCAACGATGTGTTGGATCTTTCCAAAATTGAGGCGGGTAAAAAGGACTTATACCTAGAAACTTTTCAAGTTGAAAAATTGCTCAATGAAGTTATCAAAACCATTGAACCATTGGCTCTGAAAAAAAATAATTACCTAGAAGTACATATCGTTAATTCTTCTTTAGGAGAAATACATGCAGATTTGACAAAAACCCGCCAAATTTTACTTAATATTTTAAGTAATGCTGTTAAATTTACTGAAGATGGCATTATTTGTATAGAAGTTAACCGCAAACCTGTGAATGAAGGAAAAGCGAAGGGGGAGAGAATCATTTTTTGTATCAGTGATGAGGGCATTGGAATAACGCCTGAACAACAAAAAAAACTTTTTCAACCTTTTACCCAAGTAGATGCTTCTACTACACGTCGCTTTGGTGGTACAGGTTTGGGGCTTGTTATTGCTAAGCAATTCACCGAAATGATGGGAGGTACAATCTGTGTAGAGAGCGAATTTGGCTATGGTAGTACATTTTCAGTCCGTTTACCCACTCGATTTAGTATTGATTTGATTGATACCGCAGAAAATGAAAAAGAATTGGAGGATTTACTGACAGGAAGCAAGATTATTTTAGTCATTGATGATGATGCTATCACCCGTGAATTGCTTAAAAGTTACCTCAGCAAACTTGGTTACTCTGTGGCTATGGCATCCAACGGAAAAGATGGTATTCAATTGGCTAAAAAATTGCGTCCAGATGCTATTCTTCTTGATGTTAAAATGCAGGGGATGGACGGTTGGAAAGTACTCTCCATACTAAAAAATGATCCCTTGTTGTTGGATATACCTGTTATTATAATCTCAATTCAAGAAGAACGAAACAAAGGATATGCCCTTGGTGCGACAGACTACCTTATTAAACCTGTAGGATGTAGTCAATTAGCTTTGATTTTAAAAAAATACCATATTGGTGAAGATTCAGAACGCTTAATTATGGTAATTGAAGATGATATTGTTACTCGTGAAATGACAGCAAACATGCTAAAAAATAAAGGATGGGAAGTTTTCAAAGCCGAAAATGGCAAAATCGCTTTAGAACATCTTGAATATAAAAAACCTTCTCTCATTTTATTAGACTTACTCATGCCAGAGATGGATGGATTTGAATTTGTTGCCCGTTTACGTCAAAACAAAAAATGGCGTTCCATTCCTGTTGTTGTTTTAACTTCAACTAAACTCAGTATCGAAGATCAAGCACGTTTACACGCTTATGTAGACACTATTTTCCAAAAAGAAAATTATAGCCGCAACGAGTTATTGGCATTGATTCATAAACAGATTAAAATCGCATCTCCAACACTCCATAATCCGCCAAATTTAAAAAAAGAATTTCTTTGATTATAAAGGATTAGGATGGTTTTAATACTAAAAATCAAAAATTATCTTAACTGTAAATTTTCTTTTCCTTGGTAAATCCCCTTAATTTAGAATTAATATAGACATTCAGAAAAATAACTTCCAAAAACCTGACAGGTTTGTAAAACCTGTCAGGTTTGGTGTGTGAAATTATTTATGTGAAAAACTATATGAACTTCTTTTATATATCACCAAAGTTATTTTTGAATAATCCTGTAATGCTTTAAAGTTCTTCGCTAAGGCACTGCGAAGCTTTGTAGCATATCACAAAATTGACAACATTTTTTGCTGTAATAATCTTGTGAAAGTACAAAGCTACGCTTCTCTGGACGCAAATTTATAAAAAAATTGCACAGCGAAACAAGCTAAAGTGGGAACGAGTCATTTTTCTGGAAAATTATGGAAAATTGGTAAGTTCGTTCAAACACTTGAAGTTGTCCGAGCAGCGCGTTTGCGTTCGTATTCCTTTAAAAATTGTTTACGCAAACGAATTGCTTTCGGTGTCACTTCGACTAATTCGTCATCATCAATAAATTCAATAGCTTGTTCTAAACTCATCTTAATTGGGGGAGTTAGTAAGATATTTTCATCAGTGCCAGCTGCGCGAATATTTGTTAACTGTTTTGCTTTGAGCGGATTGACGACTAAATCATTAGTTCGAGCATGAATGCCAATGATCATGCCTTCATAAACTTCTTCACCATGCCCCAGGAATAAGCTGCCTCGCTCTTGTAAATTAAACAATGCGTAACCTAAGCTCTTGCCCTCTCCGTTGGAAATTAAAACACCATTGGTACGTTGCCCAATTGTACCTGGTTTGACAGGTGCGTAATGTTCAAAGACATGATACATTATTCCAGTGCCAGACGTTGCTGTCAAAAAATCGGTGCGAAAACCAATTAATCCGCGTGCTGGTATAGTAAAATCGAGGCGCACTCGACCTTTTTCATCGGGTTGCATATTGACTAATTCGGCTTTACGCGCCCCAAGTAATTCCATAACAGTGCCTTGAGAAGTTTGTTCAACATCCACCGTAAGACTTTCATAAGGTTCACATTGTACGCCGTCAATCTCTTTTATAATCACTTTGGGGCGGGAAACTGCGAGTTCATAGCTTTCACGGCGCATATTTTCAATCAAAATACCTAAATGCAGTTCACCGCGTCCCGCAACCAGAAATTTGTCGGGATCATTAGTATCGCTGACACGCAAGGCAACGTTATGTAATAATTCACGGTTCAAGCGTTCACGAATTTGGCGAGAAGTGATATATTTGCCTTCTTTTCCCGCATAAGGCGAGGTATTGACTTGAAAAGTCATGCTCACAGTTGGCTCATCAACTGTGAGAGCGGGTAGTGGAATCGCGTGTTCAGGATCGCAGAGAGTATCAGAAATATTTAATTTGTCTATACCAGTAAACGCAATAATGTCACCCGCACTGGCCTCGGGAAATTCTATCCGTTCTAAACCATCAAAGCCCAATACTTGTAAGATACGCCCTTGACGCTGTTTGTTTGTCGCATCCACAATAATGACAGAGGTGTTGGTTTTAATCCGTCCTTGGTTAATACGCCCTATCCCAATCACACCGACATAACTGGAATAATCCAATGCACTGACCTGTAATTGAAAAGGTGCATCAAGATCAACATCAGGAATAGGTACATGCTTGATGATAGCTTCAAACAAAGGTTGCATATCTCCTTCGCGTGCTTCACTATCGAAACAGGCATATCCATTAAGCGCAGAAGCATAAATTACAGGAAAATCCAATTGGGCATCGTCAGCCCTTAAATGGTCAAATAAATCAAAAGTTTGATCTAATACCCAATCAGGACGTGCTCCATCGCGATCAACCTTATTGATAACCACAATAGGACGTAAACCCTGTGCTAAAGCTTTTTGAGTAACAAAGCGAGTTTGTGGCATAGGCCCTTCCACAGCATCAACGAGCAGTAGCACCGAATCAACCATTGATAAGACACGTTCTACTTCACCCCCAAAATCGGCATGTCCTGGGGTATCAACAATATTAATTCGATAATCCCTCCAACGAATAGCAGT
This sequence comes from Candidatus Parabeggiatoa sp. HSG14, assembly GCA_030378085.1. GTDB lineage: Bacteria > Pseudomonadota > Gammaproteobacteria > Beggiatoales > Beggiatoaceae > Parabeggiatoa. The sequence goes on along the minus strand of JAUCGK010000208.1, from coordinate 402 downwards.
ATTTTTAGATAAAATAGTAATGCCACGTTCTTTTTCTAATTCATTAGAATCCATCACTCGCTCCACGTTAGAACGAAGATCACCTAAAGTACCTGATTGTTGAAGCATTTTATCAACAAGGGTAGTTTTACCATGATCAACATGGGCGATAATAGCGATATTACGCAGTTTGGTAATCACACAAATAATCTCAAAGTAGGAAAAATAAAAATAGATGACAAAGAAAATCTTTGTAAAGGTTTTTAAAAATTTAATATAAACTGAATGATACGGATTTTGTTGTCAGCAAAAAGCAAAACTTCTAAAGAATATAAAACTTATTTTTCGATAGTTGCTTTACATCGGAACAATTTTTCATTGCCATTTTTAGAAAATTGAGTCAAAAATCTGACAACACACAAC
>JAUCGK010000207.1 GCA_030378085.1 Candidatus Parabeggiatoa sp. HSG14 | reverse complement strand
ACATTCATTCCTTTATACACCATTGCCGAATCCACACTGATGATGTCACAAGGAAAATGTTTTACCAAAGATACTGCTAAATCAGTTTTGCCTGATGCCGTAGGCCCCATTAAAAAAATACAAGGAGTACATATGGCCTGGAATGAACCAGGTGGTAACGGGAGTAAAGACCCTTGGGGCCACCGTAAAAAAGAACAGGGGCCACCGGATTTAGATGAAATTGTCCAAAAAATGCAGGACAAATTAGGTGGTTTGTTTGGATCAGAAGACAATGGAAGAAAAGGAGGAGGAAAAGGAGAGGGAGGAGGAAATAATAGCGGTGGAAATAACAATGAAGAAAGTCTTAGTTGGTTTACTATAGGTATTCTTGCTGCTATTCTCCTTTCAATATGGGGTGCTTTTGGTTTTTATACGATACAACCCGCCGAACTTGGCGTTGTTACCCAATTTGGACGTTATTCAGAAACCACTGAACAGGGTTTAAACTGGCATTGGCCTTACCCGATTGAGCAAGTTCAAAAAGTCAATGTCGAAAAGGTACGTGCAGTCACTCATAAAGCCTTAATGTTGACTAAGGATGAAAATATTGTTGACATTGAATTGGTTGTACAATACCGTGTTATTGATGCCAAAAATTATTTGTTCAATGTATATGATCCTGATAACACGCTACACCAAGCAACTGAAAGTGCCTTACGTGAAGTAGTCGGTACCAGTGGTATGGATGCTGTTTTAACAAGTGAACGAACTCGTGTTGCTGCGGATACGAAAGTGTTGATTCAAACTATCGTAGATCGCTATAAAACAGGTCTGAAAGTGGCGAGTGTTAATATGCAAAATGCTCAGCCACCAGAAGCGGTTCAAGCGGCTTTTGCCGATGTGATTAAAGCCCGTGAAGATGAGGTTCGTAGTAAAAATAAAGCGCAAGCTTATGAGAATCAAATCGTGGAAAGAGCAAAAGGTATTGCTGATAGATTGCGAGAGGAAGCACTTGCCTATAAAGCACAGGTGATAGCACGCGCAGAAGGTGAAACAAAACGCTTTCTCAGTATTTTAAAAGAATATGAGAAAGCCCCTGAAATTACTCGCCAACGTTTGTATTTAGAAAGCATGGAATCTGTATATTCCAAGGCAAGTAAAGTTATGATTGATATTCAAGGTGGCAATAATTTAATGGTTTTACCACTGGATAGGATTTTTGGTAATGCAGCTCGTGCGTCAGAGTCGGAGCTATCAAAAGCACTATCTCGCCTACCACAAGCGACTTCAACATCCCCTAAAGACAATAGGCAAGATAATGCACGTAGCAGAGGAGGACGCTAATGGCTAGTAAAATGATGGTTGGTGTAATGGCACTGATTTTTTTGGTCGTTGGGTTAATGTCTGTTTTTACTGTTTCAGAGGTTGAACTGGCTTTAAAATTGCGTTTAGGAAAAGTTGTTAGTGCTGATTTTCCACCAGGACTGCATTTTAAACTTCCCTTTATTCACCAAATACGCACTTTTGATAAGCGTATTCAAACACTTGATGCGCCTCCTGAACGTTTTTTGACCAGTGAGAAGAAAAATTTGATGGTTGATTCGTTTGTCAAGTGGCGAATTGTCAATGTTGTTAATTATTTTACTGCTGTGAGTGGTAATACAAAACTCGCTAAACTACGCTTGGCAGAAATTATTGCTGACGGGTTGCGTAGTGAGTTTGGTAAACGCACGATAAAAGAAGTTGTTTCTGGTGACAGAGCAGAGATTATGGATATTATTACCGATGAAGCCAGTACACGCTCTAAAAAATTCGGTATTAAAATTGTGGATGTGCGTATTAAACGGATTGAGTTACCAAGAGAAGTCAGTTCTTCAGTTTATCGACGTATGGAAGCAGAACGTGAGCGATATGCTAAACAATTACGTTCTCAAGGTGAAGCAACTGCCGTGCGTATTCAAGCTGAAGCTGATCGTGGAAGTGTTGAAGTTGTATCAAAAGCAGAACGCGATGCTGAAAAAATTCGCGGTGAGGGCGATGCCGAAACAACCAATACTTTTGCCCTGGCTTTTAATCAAAATCCAGAGTTTTATGTTTTTTATCGCACTCTCAACGCTTATAAAGAAGCCTTTAATAATCGTGGTGATATATTGCTCATTCAGCCTGATTCTGATTTTTTCAGCTATTTCAAGCAAGCGAATGGTAATACCTACATGCCAAGCTCTTCTCCAGCTTCTTTTTCTCCAAAAAAGGAGACAATCTCTGAAGAACAGGAAAAAATCAAGCCTATTACGATAGAAACAACAGGGGAGATAACGCCTAAAAAACCTGAAAAAACAGATATTCCTAAAGTCGTAGAAGCAATAGGAAATGCAACATCTGTAGAACAGGAAAAAACAAAGCCCCTTATAGTGGATGAAGGGGAAAAAAGCGAAAATTTAGACTAGCATGATGTGGAAAGAACTTGGGATTGCATTCGCCTTACTTTTGGTCATCGAAGGTATAATGCCATTTATTAATCCAGCTGGATGGCGTAACACCTTGAAAACTGTTAGTGAAATGGATGATGACACTTTACGCATAATTGGCTTTTTTAGCATGGTGTTCGGTGTACTTCTTTTATATTTAGTACATTAACTTGAAAAAACTAGTGCAGTCATCAAACCATTGAGAAATCAGATTTTTTAACTAATAAAGTGGTACGGAAACTTCAGATTGTAATGCATTAATATACGAAAGCGGAAATTCTCAGACCACATAAAAATCTCCTCCACACACTTTAGGTAGTAAGGTTTAGGGGAGGTATTTGGTGGTCTGAGGAATTCTGTTTTCTTTCGTGAGAAGCGTTATTATTCGCAGCACTAGTTTTTTAAGGTATTATAGTATCTGGTTAAACGCTATCACTATTTTGTAAAAACTATAATGTTTCAGATAAATATTTTGGTTTGTTAGAAATCCGATTTTTCCCAAAAAAAATCGGATTTTTTTCTTTGAACCTAATTTTTTTGAAAATCTATACGACAAAATTTTAGAGAATACATCATGGGTAAAAACGTTGTAGTCATTGGCACCCAATGGGGAGATGAAGGTAAAGGCAAGATAGTAGATTTATTAACTGAACGTGCTGCTGCCGTCACTCGCTTTCAAGGTGGACATAATGCAGGTCATACGCTTGTTATTGAAGGTCAACAAACCATTTTACACTTAGTTCCTTCGGGTATTTTGCGCGAAGGAGTACAGTGTCTTATTGGTAATGGTGTCGTACTGTCGCCCAGTGCTTTACTGGAAGAAATTCATCAACTTGAAGCTAAGGATGTTCCAGTACGTGAACGTTTACGTATCAGTGATGCTTGTTCCCTATTATTACCTTATCATGTTACCCTTGATCATGCCAGGGAACAAGCGCGGGGTAAAAGCAAAATTGGTACAACAGGACGCGGTATTGGACCGGCTTATGAAGATAAAGTGGCTAGACGAGGTTTAAGAGTCAGTGATTTATTGAATTCTGAACAATTTGCTACTAAACTCGGTGAAGTGCTAGATTATCACAATTTTGCACTACAGCATTATTTCAAGGTAGAACCGGTTGATTTTCAGAAAATATTGGATGAAACATTAGCCATTGCCGATACTTTAATGCCAATGGTAGCTGATGTTCCAGAAATACTCGCGTTGCATCTGGAAGGAAAAAATGTATTATTTGAAGGCGCGCAAGGAACCTATTTAGATATAGATCAAGGTACTTATCCTTTCGTGACATCTTCCAATACAACGGCTGGCAGTGCTGCGACGGGTAGTGGAATGGGACCACGTTATTTTGACTATATTTTAGGTATTACTAAAGCCTACTGTACTCGTGTGGGTTCTGGTCCATTTTGTACTGAATTATTTGATGAAGTTGGCGAACATTTATCCCAAAAAGGTCATGAATATGGTGCAACAACTGGTCGTCGTCGTCGCTGTGGTTGGTTTGATGCGGTGTCTCTACAACGCGCCCGTATCGTTAATAGCCTCACGGGTTTATGTATCACTAAGTTAGATGTGTTGGATGGTTTAGAAACATTGCGTATTTGTGTTGGTTACGATTACAACGGACAAGAAATAAAAACACCGCCAACAGGTGCAGAAGCTTATGCACGTTGTAAGCCGATTTACCTTGATATGCCAGGATGGCAAGAATCTACAATTGGGATACAAAGCTATGATGCATTACCTCCCAATGCGTGTGCTTATTTAGAAAAGATAGAAGATTTAGTTGAAACGCCTATAGATATTATTTCTACGGGTGCAGATCGCAATCAAACAGTTATCAAACGACATCCGTTTGATTAATTTGATTTATCTTGATTTTTGCCAAACTTAATAAGTTTGGATTCCATTTATCTTAACAAATTAAGTGCCATTATCCCTAAGTGTTTAAGCAAAAATAAAATGTACATTTTCTTTGAGTTCCCGACTTTAAAAAAAACAGGGGGATTTTGGCACTGGTTCAATTCTATGTAAATTTATTAGATAGCTAATGATTTATAATGATACTGTTCATTTTACTCAAGTGCTTAATATAACTGAATATATCAGCACATAACATAATCGCTTAATCGTGCATTGAACTGAACCAGTGCCTGATTATTGGAAACGCGAGCATTTAGAGACGCGAGCATCGCGTCTCTACATATTGAGGGAATTACCAATTCTTTTTTTTAAGGATTAGCTTTAAAACGTGACAGCGAGATTGCAAACCCCGCCTTGCCCCAAGCACTGAAGAAGCGTTGTGCGTAACATCAGTTATTTATCTCTCAATAACTACTTTGCTTGCTTCAGAAAATATCCAATTTAAAGTATCAAACAATTTTTGTAGATTTTCTTCGTTTGGTGCATCTTCAGCTTGTAAATTTCTCTTATCTTTTAGAAATAATAAAGATTCTTTAGTATATTTACCAAATTGCCATTGTTTACCGTCAGTAATAATAGCATAACAAATAGTCGCCCCTTGCATTGATGCTGCATAAGATTCTGCCAATGCTTGCCCCCAAGCATTATCCCAATCACGCTTTTTAGCCTCTATTACACAGAGTGGCGGAACATCTATCAAGTTACCTATACCTACTTTCTTTGGACGAGCAATTAGAAAATCAGGTGTACCTGAAAGATTCACAGATGCATCTACATCATAAGTTATATGCGACCAAACACGAAATTCCTCATAAGCTTTATCTAGTAACCTTAAGATAGGTTTAATAATATCTTCACAAATGGAACATTCAGAAACATAAGCCAGAGGGTCATCTAATAACTCCTTAATTTCATCACGTTTGTTCTCTGGTATATTAAAATGCAGAGTTTCTATAAAAAAACCCTCTCTTATTATAATATTGAATTTTTCAGCGACATCTCCATCTGTTTTAAAATTTCCAAATCCCACGTAATATTTACTCCTAAATACTTATTCGATTTGATTCAGCCCCGCTTTTTTTGGGATTGTTTCGTTGCGGGGCATAAGCCTCACTTGTACAACGAAATTATCAAATCTGTTTCAATATGTCAAACATTTGATAAAAGGTGAAAATTAAAAATTGTAATTTAATAATTTTTTGTAGTTTACCTGATGTCAATTGAATTTATCGTTTTATGACATTGAAATAAAAAATTAAATTTTAAAAATTAGAAATAAGAATATTGGATTGAAATTTTGATAGGTTGTATTGGGTAAGTCTTTATAAATACGGTTTTAGATTTTCGATCCCGCATATCTTTTTCTATTTCATCACTATAGCGTTTCCCAATTGCGTCAGGTACAAGTCCCCTCCTTAATTTAAGGAGGGGATTTAGGGGAGGTTGTACTTTATTCAATCGGGAAACGCTATATCACTCACAAATAAAAAAGGGCGGTGATTTTAAAAAACTGAAACCCGTCATTTCTATTTGGATTCTGAGTGATGAAATCAAAGTGATAGTTACCTGATACTATCGGTTAAAACCAAAACATTTAGTCAATTAATGTTAACCTAACAAAGGTGAGAGAAATTCTCACCTTTTTTTGTTTATGACAAAATGACTTGAACATTTAAAAACTCATCACAATATTTGTACAAGTTATTTTTTTACAGTTACTTATAAAAAAATATTTAACATCAATGCCAGCAAAAGATATTTTTCATAATACACCCCACCCAATAAATTCAGTGGTAATGAGCTTTGGAAATTTATTTCAACAGGAAAACAATTATTCATGTATGATTTATTAAAACAACGCTTTCATAAAGTCATTCCTAATGTCGATTTTTGTTCTTTGCGTTATTTAGAAGAGCGCACCGAACAATTGATGGTGCGACAAAATATTGCAGAGCCTCCCAGTCGTAGTCATGATGTTGGAGTCATGATAACGGTGATTGATAAAGGGGGCTTAGGTTATGCGGCAACGAGCGATTTAAGCGAAACGGGATTACATGAAGCTATCTCACGGGCGCAACAATGGGCAAAATATACTCAAGGAAAAATGGTCACTGATTTTTCCAAAGTGATTATGCCACACGAACAAGGTGAATATCGCTCAATCATTGAAAAAACTTGGGAAAGTCTCTCTATTGCTGATAAACTGGATTTGCTACATCGTGAATCTGCCCAATGTCAATTAGATGATAAAATTGTTGATTGGCAAGTGGGATTATGGCAGGTACAAACAGAACAAGGCTATTTCACCAACGAAGGGGGAGAAATTAGACAACATAATCAATATCTTATTCCAGGTATTCGAGTAACAGCAAATCAAGGGATTGAAACACAATATCGTACATTGGGTGAAACCAGTTGTGGACGACAAGGCGGTTTAGAAATTTTGGATCAATTTGGCTTTGTGGGCAAAGGACAACAATTAGCGGAAGAAGCCTTGCAATTATTAGCTGCGCCTAATTGTCCAACTGACAAAATGGATTTAATGTTGGCTCCCGATCAGATGATGTTACAAATCCACGAATCTATCGGACATCCAGTGGAACTGGATCGGATTTTAGGTGATGAACGTAATTATGCGGGTACCAGCTTTGTCACTTTGGATATGTTTGGCAGTTACCAATATGGCTCATCACTGCTCAATGTGACTTTTGATCCTACCCGTCCTGAACAATTTGCCAGTTATGGTTTTGATGACGAAGGCTTGCCCGCCCAAAAAACCTATATTATCCGTGACGGTATTTTGACAACGCCATTGGGTGGCGTGGTATCACAAGTACGCACTGGTTTATCTGGCGTTGCCAATGCCAGGGCAACTCGTTGGAATCGCCCTCCGATAGATCGCATGGCAAATCTTAACGTTGAACCAGGGGATAGTCGTATTGAGGATATGATAAGTTCAATTGAACGTGGCATTTTTATGAGAACTAACGCATCTTGGTCAATTGATGACTCGCGGAATAAATTTCAATTTGGTTGTGAATGGGGACAATTGATTGAAAAAGGCAAATTGACGCAAATTGTTAAAAGTCCTAATTATCGAGGTATTTCTGCCACTTTTTGGCGTAACCTAAAAAAAGTCGGTAACACTGACACTTTTGAAGTATTAGGCGTACCTTATTGTGGAAAAGGGGAGCCTAATCAAGTAATTCGGGTGGGACATGCTTCTCCCGTTTGTGTATTTGCTGATGTTGACGTATTTGGAGGCGCGTAATGCAAGATTATTTTTATGCACTGGCTGATTTTATCGGCACACAGTTGCAAAGCGATGAAGTGTATTTGTGCGAATTTTCAGCCGAAAACTCTGATTTTATTCGCTTTAATCGCGGCAATGTCCGTCAACCAGGTAGCGTTGAACAACGTTTTATTGACCTTGACTTGATTAAAGGCAATCGTCACGCCAGTGGACAATTGACACTCAGTGGCGAAACACGCACCGATCATGAACGTGTTATCGCCTTGCTCTCAGAATTACGTGAGCAACTACCACACTTACCAGAAGATCCTTATTTATTATATGCCACCGAAGTCAATTCTAGCGAATTGGTAAACACCAACATTTTACCAGATGCCAAAGAAGCTTTAGCAGATATTTTAAATAATGTTCAGGGTATTGACTTTGTTGGTATTTATGCGGCTGGTGGTATTTTTACCGGTTTTGCCAATTCCTTTGGACAACGCAATTGGCACAGCAGTTATAGTTTTAATCTTGATTGGAGTATTTATCACGATAGGGATAAAGCGGTAAAATCCACTTATGCCGGTTTTGACTGGAAATCGTTTATTTTTCAAGAGAAAATGGCTAATTCCATCGAACAGTTAGACATACTTCGTCGTGAACCTCGCACTATCGAACCTGGGCAATATCGGGTTTATCTCTCTCCCACAGCATTGCATGAAATTTTACAATTATTGACGTGGGGCGGTTTTGGACTCAAGGCACAACGTACCAAAGAAAGCCCCCTATTGCGGATGCTTGAAGAACCGATGCAACATTTGCATCCTAGCGTCACACTCACTGAAAATACAGCACAAGGTATTGCGCCTACCTTTCAATCACAAGGCTTTATCAAACCAGAACAAGTTACGTTGATAGAAAAAGGCACTTATAATGAAGCCCTTGTTTCACCGCGTTCAGCGAAAGAATATGGAACAAACACCAATGGCGCGGATAATGAAGAAACACCCAGTTCACTTGATTTAGCAGCTGGAGATTTTCCACAAGCTGATGTCTTAAATAAATTAGATAAAGGCATTTATATCAATAATTTATGGTACTTAAATTATTCAGATCGTGCCGCATGTCGTATAACAGGTATGACACGTTTTGCAACCTTTTGGGTAGAAAATGGCGAAATTCAAGCACCGTTGAATGTGATGCGTTTTGATGAAACACTCTATCGTCTTTTGGGAGATAATTTAATTACATTGACAAAAGAACGTGATTTTATCATCGAAGCAGATACTTATGAAGTGCGTTCTACCAATAGTACAAGATTACCAGGTGCGTTGGTAGAAGCGTTTACTTTTACGCTTTAGACTCAATCAAAAATAAAAGGATGTTTGCATACCATTATTGGTTTATAAGAACGATTATTTGCCCTTTATTAACTCATGTTACGCACTGCATTTCCAAAAGTGAATATTGGAAGCTATCTGCCTAACATCAGTGATTTAAATTAAAACTTAATAATTTATTAATCTTTTACACATCCTGCGAAGTAATT
>JAUCGK010000025.1 GCA_030378085.1 Candidatus Parabeggiatoa sp. HSG14 | reverse complement strand
CATCATTTGACACTTTGCTTTAATTTTTCTATTTTGGGACTTCCCCCTGTGTACGGGGGGTTAGGGGGGTGTCCTCAATTTTGCACTCCTGTTTGGAATCTATCTGCGTAACATCAGTTAATACTATAGAAATAATCCAAACCTGAAGGTTTGGACTCCAACCTTAATACATTGAAGTATTATCTTGCATTGAACCATGCCTTAAAAAATAATTAAAAAAACTATTTATATACTTTATTGTATAACGATGGAAGATTTGTTTTAGTTTGCCGAACTTAAAGTTTAGACTCTTTTCTTTATATCCATTAAAACAAAGTTGACGAAAGTTGTGGAGTATTTCTCATGACTTTTCACTTAAATAAATAAAATAAATAATGAAAAATAAAAATTTAATTGATGAAGAATTGTCTCCTGCCGGTTTATTTCGTTACCTTGCAGCAATATTTTACGACAGTTTGTTGTTGCTTTCAGTACTATTTTTGGCAGCCGCATTAGCTTATCCGTTCAGTCAAGGACAAGTGAATTTTATTTTTAGAATTTATCTATTAATTGTGTGTTTCTTTTATTTTGCGTGGCCTTGGTTACATGGAGGACAAACGCTGGGTATGAAAGCTTGGTATATTCGATTACAAGCTACCGACGGTAAAGTACTCACTTGGCGACATGTCTTATTGCGTTTTTCAATGGCGATTGTGTCATGGTCAACATTGGGAATAGGTGTTTTGTGGATGCTTGTAGATAAACAACAACGCACTTGGCATGATAAAGTGTCAAATACTTGCTTAGTTCGCCTCGTTATAATTTCCAAAACTTGAAGTTGTCAAACCTGACAGGTTTCTAAAACCTGTCAGGTTTGGTGTGTGAAATTATTTATGTGAAAACAGCGCGTTCCGTTCCATACTTCAAAACAGTAAAACTATCAGACAAGAAAATCCCGTATTTCCTAGGTTTTGTGTTTTACTGATGATAAAAACTATATATCGTTCAGGAAAAGAGGAATGCGCCTAATCACCCCTCTTTGTTTTTATGACTAATACCCTGAACTAACTTTAAAATTTTATCATATTTGAAATTAGAGGCTAAAACCGCAAGTGCATTGCCTAAATCACTGTTATAGATACGGATTTCATCAACTACATTATTAACCCTTTCTACTTCACCTACAATTGTTGCATTTTCTAAATAAGTCAATAATTTTGAGGGCAGAGTAGCAAGAGTAGCTGATGTGACTATATCAGTGTTTGTTTGAAGAGAAATAGGTGGTTTTGAAGATTCTTCATAGACATAACATACCTCAATATGTTTGTTCATTAACTCAAAAATCTCTGCTTTATGGAAAGGTTTGTGTAAAAAGTCATCTCCTCCCATAGATAATATCTTTGTTTTTTCTTGTTCAAGGGTATTGGCAGTCAGTGCAATAATCGCAGTCTTTTTTCCCGCTGGTATTGCTTTAATGTGTTGAATCGCTTGAAAACCATCCATAACTGGCATTTGAATATCCATCCAAATTAAATGAGGTTGCCATTCTTTCCAAATATCAATAGCTTCTTGTCCATTGCAAGCTTCGCGTAATTCAAAGCCTAAAGGATTAAGTAATTGAATCAGTAATTGACGATTATCCCATTTATCATCCACAATTAGAATACGATAACAAGGCTGATCAGGTGCTAAAGCGATCACTTGGCGTTGATAAGAAGCATTGACATTTTTTAGTTCTAAATCATTAGCTATTGGAACACGTATAGTAAATTCAAATGTAGCACCTTTTCCTTCTTCACTTTGTACAGTAATGTCGCCACCCATTAATTGAATAAACTGACGACTTATTGATAAACCGAGTCCTGTTCCTTCTTGTGCGGCTCGCCCCGTTGCTGTTTGTGCAAAAGGTTCAAATAATTTTTCTAATTCATCTTCAGCAATACCAGCACCTGTATCTGCTATTTGAAAATGTAAATGGGTTTCTGTCTTCTCTTCTGAGAGGTGTGTTGTAAGAGTCTCATGGGAAGCGTTTTCTTTTGACTTCCCTAGAAATTGAGGATGTGTTGGGGAAATTTCTTTAACATATAAAGACACTCCGCCCCCTTTTTTTTGCGTAAATTTAAGGGCATTATTAAGCAAATTAATTAAAATTTGCCGTAATTTTGTTTCATCGCTATGAATAAATCGCGGTACATTACTCGCCCATTCAACCAAAAATTGAAGATCCTTTTTTGTGGCTCTCAAAGAAAGTAAATTATATACTTCTTTCAGTAAGTGGTGTAAGTCAAAATCTTGTTCATCTAATGTGATTTTACCAGCTTCAATTTTAGACATATCCAATACATCATTAATCAATGATAACAAATAATTGCCACTGTTATTGATGATATCAACATGTTCCTTATGTTCTGTGGAGAGGTCGTGACTATGTTGCATAATTTGGGCAAAACCCAAGATGGCATTGAGTGGCGTTCGTAATTCATGGCTCATATTGGCAAGAAAGGCACTTTTAGCACGGTTTGCTGTATCTGCTGCTTCTTTTGCTTGACGTAATAGTACTTCATTTTCACGGAGAGCTTGCGTTCTTTCAGCAACTTCATGTTCTAATGTCTGGTTATATTCTTTCAATAAACGTTCTGCTTTTTTATGTTCGGTAATGTCTTGAAAAGCAACCACAGCACAGGTGATATTATCTTTGTCATCAAAAATAGGGGTTCCCCAAGTTTCAATGGGAATAATTCTATCAGGATGGTGGATTTCTATATCGTCATGGTTCACTCTTTCGCCTTGTAATGCGCGTACAACGGATAAATCATCTCGTGGATAGAGTTCATTTGTGCCAGCACGATAAAGTTGGTAAACTTCTGGTAGTTTTTCAGGGTTGATATGAGAAACAAAATCTTTACCAAGCAGTTGTTTTGCTCTTTTATTAAAATAAGAGGGTTTGCCATCAGTATTAAGTACTGTCACGCCCACAGGTATTCCTTCCATGAGTTGTTGTAGTTTGTTTTTATTTTCTATGGCAACACGCAAGGCTTCTGCTTTAAGTTGCACAATGTGAAGATGGGTTTTTAGACGAGCGATTAATTCATCTTTAGATACAGGTTTCGTCAAATAATCATTGGCACCACTTTCAAAGCCTATTACTAAATCAGCCATTTGATTTTTGGCGGTTAACAGTATAATAGGGAGTTTATCGGCTTGCCATGTTTTACGGATTTTTTTTGTGACTTCATAGCCAGTCATCTGTGGCATCATCACATCTAATAGAATAAGATCAGGTTTGCCTTTTTTATCAAGGTGTGCCAAAGCGTCTGCCCCCGATTCGGCTTGATAAATTGTGTAGTTTTGTAATGACATAATATTGACAAGTACCTGTCTATTGATAGGATCATCATCAACAATTAAGATGGTTAATTTTTCTCGTTTTTCCGTTTCCTGCGATTCGTTCTCAGTTGCTAACAACTCTATCTTGGGTAAAGAATAATGGATAATGGGTGATGGTTCAGATTTTTCTGGTTTTATTTTTGATAAATGTTCATCGCATCCTAATGAAACGGTTGATTTTGTTGCTGATAATTCTGATTGAGAAGATATAGGCAAAATAAAGCTAAATTGTGATCCCCTATCAGGTTCTGATTGAGCAGACATTTTACCACCGTGCAAATGAACTAACTGTTGAGTCACGGCAAGCCCTAAGCCAGTACCACCGTAAATGCGTGCGGTTGAACCGTCAGCTTGTTCAAAAGCCTCAAAAATGATGCCCAATTTTTCTTTAGCAATCCCAATGCCAGTATCAGAAACCGTAATCGCCAAACATCCTTCTAATTGTGAGTTGTGAACAGGTTCCTTTGCACCGTTTTTTCTTTCTCCATTAGAATGTTTCTCTCCAATCACTTTAGCCGAAATTTTGATAGTACCATTGTCCGTAAATTTAATGGCATTACCTACTAAATTGTAAAGAATTTGTTGTATCCGATTTTCGTCTGCATTGATGGGAGGAATATCAGCGGAAATGGCGTTGATAAGTTCTACTTTTTTTTGACCAATTAATGGTTGAATGAGTGTCAACACTAGATCAGCAATGGTTCGTATATCGACAGACTTGATTTGTAAGTCAATGTGTTTTTGTTTTAATTGAGAAAAATCTAAAATATCATTGACGAGGCTAAATAAACGTCGTCCACTGCTAACAATCATGGCTAGATTAGAGCGAAGTGGTTGAGTAATGGAGCCAGCGGCACCATCTATCAAGGATTCCGCTATACCGATAATGCCATTAAGGGGAGTACGTAGCTCGTGGGAGGTATTGGCTAAAAATTGATCTTTTAGTTTATCCGCTTCTTTTAGCCGGGCTGCAATTTTCTTTTGTTGAGCCACAATTTCTTTTTCATGCTCTAATTCTTTTTGTTTCTCTAGTAACTTTTTTTGCTGTGTCCGAATATAACTCACAATAATTGTCAAAATTGTGAGGATATATAAGGTATAAGCCCACCATGTTTTCCAAGGCGGTGGAAGGATTGTGATTTTGATCGAAGTACCTTGTTCATTCCAGACTTTATCGTTATTACTCCCTTTGACACGAAAGAGATAAGTGCCGTGTGGCACATTGGTATAATAGGCATTGCGTCGAGTGCCTATCTTATACCAATCTTGATCAAAACCTTCTAATTGATAAGCATATTCATTTCTTTCTGGCTGTGAAAAATTTAAGGCGGCAAATTCAAAAGAAAAAAATGATTGTTGGTAAGATAAGGTTATTTCTTTAGTTATACTAATATGTTGTTGTAAAGGTGAATCTTCGTCTATTTGAAGAGATTGATTAAAAATCTTAAAATCCGTTATCACAATAGGAGGAACATAGGGATTATCTTTAATCTGTTCAGGGTAAAATGTATTAAAGCCATTGAGCCCACCAAAAAAGAATTCACCTTGATGGCTTTTATGATAAGTACCTGTGTTAAATTCATTACTTTGCAGTCCATCCAAAACATCATAATTTCTAAAAGTTTCTGTTTTGGGATTAAACTTGGATAACCCTTTATTGGTACTGAGCCAAAGATAGCCTTGGTTATCTTCTAAAATGCCATAGACTACATTGTTTGCTAACCCATTTTCTTCGCGATAGTGACTGAATATTTCTGTTACTCGATCAAATTTGTTGAGTCCACCACCATAAGTTCCAATCCATAACATCCCTGTTGTTTCGTGAAGAGATAAAATATCGTTGTGACTTAGACTGGTAGGTTTAGGTTTTTGTGCCTCAGTTTGGTAACGCACAAATTTATTGTGTTGACGATCAAATTTGTTTAATCCGCCACCTTGTGTACCAACCCATAATATGCCAACACTGTCTTCAAAAATGATAGAAATTTCTTTGTGACTCAAACTATTAGGATTTTCTGGTTCATGCTGATAATGCAAAAATTTGTTGTGTTGGCGATCAAATTGATTAAGTCCTTCTCGTGTTCCAATCCATAACATACCCGTCTTATCTTCAGAAATCGCCATCACATAATTGTCACTTAAACTGTCTGGATTTTTAGGATCGTTTTGATAAGAAATAAACTGATTTTGTTCACGATTAAATTGATTTAAGCCTCCCCCATAAGTGCCAATCCACAAAAAACCAGTACTGTCTTCATAAATCGACTGTACTTCATTATGGCTTAAACTATTTGGTTTTTTCGGATCGTGTAAATAATGCGTTACGCTTTGACGTTGTGGATCAAATTTATTTAAACCTTTGCCTTCAGTGCCTACCCATAAAATACCCTCCTTATCTTCATAGATTGCAAAAACATCATTGCTGTTTAAGGTATTGATGTCTTTTGGATCATGAAAATAATGGTCAAACTTTTCTTGCAAACGATTAAACTGATTAAGTCCTCCGCCTCCAGTACCAATCCATACAGTGCCAGCGCGATCTCGATAAAGTGAAAAAATGATATTATTATTTAAACCAGGAGAATTTGACAAATTTTGCTTGAAATGCACAAATTTTTCAGTTTTACGATCAAATTGATTCAATCCTCCCCCATCTGTACCTATCCATAATGTGTCCATGTTGTCTTCAGTAATTGCCCAAACCGCACGATGACTCAAACTGTCAGGATTTTTGGGATCATGAAAATAATGCACAAAATTTTTATCTTCTCGATCAAATTTATGAAAACCACCAAGTGTACCAATCCATAATATTCCCAGACTATCTTCATAAATAGACATGATAGAATTACTAAAATCATCCTGATTTTTGTCATTGAGCCAATAATGCGTGAATTTTTTTTGTTGGACATCAAATTTATTTAAGCCACCACCATACGTACCAATCCATAAAGTACCCGTCTTGTCTTGATAAATGGGCCAAACCGCATTATGACTTAAGCTATAAGAATTTTTAGGATCATGCTGATAATGCACAAATTTTTCAGTTTTGCGATTAAATTGATTAAGTCCACCACCACTCGTACCAATCCACAACAAGCCCGTATTATCTTCAAAAATTGACCAAACCGTATTATCACTCAAACTATCAGGATTTTTAGGATCGTGAAGATAATGGGTAAATTTATCTTTAAAACGATCATATCGGTTAAGCCCACCACCCGTTCCAATCCATAGCACACCGCTACTATCTTCATAAAGCGCGAAAACTTCATTATGACTTAAACTATTCTCTTCTTGCGGATTATGCCGATAAACCGTAAACTGATAACCATCATATTTATTCAAACCATCTTGAGTACCCACCCATAAAAAGCCCTGCTTATCCTGTATAGTGGCATAAACTGTACTTTGAGATAACCCATTCTCAATAGAAAGATGACTAAATTTAATATCTTGTTTTTGAGCGAATGCAGCTAGATTTAAAATGATTGAAATAATTGAAATGAGAATTTTTAAATAAGTATTCATTTTTATTGAATATTCATTCCTTGTAAAGTGTTTGAATTGTGATTAAGTAGGGGCAATCCTTTTGTTATCGTTTCCAAGTTTTACTTTGTTTTACTTTAATGCCATTAAGTTAAGCCTTGGAGTTCCAACCTTTAGGTTTGGAAGTGTTTAATTTTAAGAGAAGTAATCCAAACCTAAAGGTTTGGACTCCAGCAAATTTTCCTTTAAGTTAAGCCTTGGAGTTCCAACCTTTAGGTTTGGAAGTCTTTGATTTTGATCTGACATCAGCCAAACCTAAAGGTTTGGACTCCAGCAAATTTTCCTTTAAGTTAAGCCTTGGAGTTCCAACCTTTAGGTTTGGAAGTCTTTGATTTTGATCTAACATCAGCCAAACCTAAAGGTTTGGACTCCAGCAAATTTTCCTTTAAGTTAAGCCTTGGAGTTCCAACCTTTAGGTTTGGAAGTGTTTAATTTTAAAAGAAGTAATCCAAACCTCGAAAGGACTCCAGTAAATTTTCCTTAACTTAATGGCATTGAAGTAAAACTTGGGAACGATGACAAATTCATCAAGTTATGACGACATTTAAGTCTATTTTATTCAAAATATTCAATATGATATCGATATCCTTGTTCTACTAAAAATAGTTGTCGATTCACACTAAAACGTTGTTCATCGGTACCTTTTGAAACTAATGTGTAGAAAAAAGAACTCTGTTTTTTGGGGCGAAGAATACGTCCTAAACGTTGTGCTTCTTCTTGGCGAGAACCAAAAGAGCCGGAAATTTGAATTAAGACATTGGCATCAGGTAAATCGACAGCAAAATTGGCTACTTTGGAAACAATCAACACTTTAATTTTGCCTGTTTTAAAATCCCCATAGAGTTTTTCCCGTTCAGTGTGTTTGGTTTTGCCAGTAATCAGTGGATATTTGAGGTGATTAGCAAGTGCGTTTAGTTGAGTAATGTATTGACCAATTACTAAAATATAGTCATCAGCATGATCGGCAAGCAATTCTTCAACCAGTTCGATTTTTTTAGAATTTTCTGATGCGATGCGAAATCGTTCCCGTTTTTGAGCATGGGCATAAGCGAGTTCTTCATCAGGTGGTAATTGTAAGCGGTACTCGGTGCAAAATGCTTCTGCAATATAGCCACGACTTTCTAGCGTTTTCCAAGGAACATCATAACGTTTAGGACCAATTAAGGCGAATACATCATCTTCTTTACCGTCTTCTCTTACTAAAGTTGCCGTTAATCCTAACCGACGTTTTGCTTGAATATCAGTCGTGGCGCGAAAAATTGGCGCGGGTAATAAATGTACTTCATCATAAACAATCAAACCCCAATTGTAGTTAGTGAATAAATCTAAATTATTCATGGAGTCTTCTTTAGACTTACGATGAGTTAGCATTTGATAAGTGGTGATAGTAATGGGACGAATTTTTTTTAACATCCCTGTATATTCACCAATATCATCGGGAGAGAGGTACGTTTTACTGAGTAATTCATGTTGCCATTGATGTACTGACACATTATTAGTCGTGACAATCAGGGTATGATTGGAAATAGAAGCAATTGCACCCAAACCAATAATGGTTTTTCCAGAACCACAAGGCAAAACAATAATGCCGTTCCCGCCCGTTTTACGCCCAGCATGATAAAAGGCATCTACAGCATCTTGTTGATAATCGCGTAAAGCAAAGGGATTACCTTCTAAATCAGTGTCGCGTAAACTGACAACTAAGTCTTCTCCAGATAAATAACCACATAAATCTTTGACGGGATAACCCGCTTTAATTAATGCATATTTAACATTACCTCGTTCACTGGCAGCTACGAATAATCCATTGCTACTTTCTTCTAACCAAAAAGATTTTAGGGATTTATCATGTATCAGTCTTTCCAAAATAGTTGTGTCTTCTACTTGTAACAAAAGACGATTTTTTGATTCTTTTTGAAGGACTAATTTGCCATAACTTGCGTACCATTCTTGAATATCAGCAAGTACATTAGCAGGTAGAGGATATTTGGAAAAGTTTTGCAGTCCATCAAAAATCTCTTGCAATGAAATTTCCAATGCAGCAGCATTCCAAAGAGAAAGGGGAGTTATTTTATACGTGTGAATAAATTCAGGCGATTTCACTAATTCAGCAAACAATACTAAAAAATCACGACATTCAACATATTGATCATGTTCTACTTCAAGTAGAAGCGTGTGATCACTTTGTACAATAAGAGGAGAGCTCATAGAAATATAAAGTGAAAAGTGAAAAGTGAAAAGTGAAAAGTGAAAAATGGAGAATTAATGATAAATAGTGTTTAGGAACGGGGATTTTATAAAATCCCAAACTAAGGATTTAATAATGTCCACGTTTAAACCTGACAGGTTTTCAAAATCTGTCAGGTTTGGTTCAAGCATTTTGGAAGTTATTAAATCCTCATTCCTTAGAGTTTGAAATTATACTTTAAACGTTCAAAATTTTGGATTATGGTTGCCCTTTATCAAAAATCCGAAAACCTGAACTGCGTGACATCACTAGAGACGCACGACCATGTGTCTTTACAATATCAAAAAAATTATTCTACCTCTTTTAGTTGAATCTGATACATTTTATTGATGCGTTTGATAGTATCTTTTATGTACTTTTCGTAAGTTTGTGGTAAAGTGATCGTTTGCTTTATAGAATCTACTTCAAGTGGGCAGCGAACTTCTAGTAAATCTTTGCGGAAAGTTTCTAATAAATCTTTGTCTGGCACGTAAATTGTCACTATCACTTGTTTTGTCAAAGTCACTTGCTTACGTTTAGTGCTTGCTTTTGCTTTCTTGATAGTGGATTCTTTGGGAAAAACAGTTTTTGCCGTTTTGGGTAATGTACAAAGGATTTTTCTTTTGTGTTCAATTTTTAGTGGTACAAGTTCAGCCTTTTCTAGTTGCTCAAATAAATGATCAGGTTCTTTGATAATACGCAAATTAGGGGCAATTTTTTCCTCCGTTAATTCACTAATCACTGGTAATTTAGCATCACCTTCAAATAAACCAAACCCTTTATAGAGAGTAAACATTTCAGAATGTCCTACCCATTCCTCTAATTCTGCAACGACGTTTTGTGGTAACGCTTTATGACTAAGCTGTTTTAATAATTCGATAACATCAAGGTTTTCGTTAACAACCAATTCGGCTGAGACTTTTTTCTGCTCTAATTTAAGGATAACAGCCGTATCTTCAGAAACAACCTTCGCTAATGGTGTCAAAGCATTCATTGTTTCAGCGGGATAAAAGTCTGATTCAATATGGACTTCAAAATTAGGTTGCACCGTTACTTTTGGTTCAATCACTTTTTCATGAAAAACACGTAAAGCATGAGATTTTAAGCGAAAAGCTTTCAGTTGAGCGAGTGCTGGAAATAATTCTCTTCCCGTTTTAGTACACGCCTTTTCGCCATAAGCCACATCAACATAACCAAGAAAAAGAGGGATACCTTCTAAAAATCTTTCTACATAACGCCCTTCTACTCGTTCAAAAGCATCTTTGTCAGTTTCTGGCACAAAATGCCTATTTCCCCATTCTTTATCTATATTTTCATAGAAATTACCATAACGCCCTTCATTTAATAAATCTTTCGTACTCGGTTTTTTAGGAATGAGAAAAAAGGGATGACGGCGTTTTAAGTATTGCACCAATGAAGCGGTGCTATACCATACATCACTTTGACAATCCTTGAGTAAATTGAAAAGAAATTGCCTCGCATCAGCGAAATTCAAAGTGGGTAGGATACCAACAGCACAGCCACGACGCTCAAAACTATCAAGCAAAGTCAAAGGGGTACGTTGGAAAAATTCGTTATCACTATAACTATACTCTGCAATCAATTTACTCAACAGGTAATTTTCTTGTTCTTGAAGAGAAGAATCCAAAAATTTATTGTACGCTTTTTCCTTAACGTGCATATAATTATCTTGATAGGAAGGTGATCTACTGCTATAACCAACGTATACACCCTTTGTATTGTAATTAACAAACCCAAGTTGTAAAACCAACGAATCAATATAATCTAACCACGTTATTCGATAATCCCTTTCTTTGAGTTCTTCCAATGCGTTCGGATTGCTCATCAATTTAGCTAAACGAGTGGCATCTGATTTACTTAAATTATTGCCTTTATAGGAACGTTTTATAGTATGTTCACGGATATAGTTGATAAAGAGATGAATATCTCGACGTAACTTAAAAGAATTACTAACAATATTTAATCCTGTGACATCAAAAGGTTTTAATTTTATTTTTGCCATAATATTCAAATAAGTGAAAAACTAAAAGTGAAAAGTGAAAGTTTTGGTAAAATGGGACTTTTTCTAGTTCCCTTACATCAGTCGCATCAATGCTCATCGTTATACACAAATATTTAAATATATGATTTAAAATTGTTTTTCGTAGGGTGGGTAGAGCGGGAGCGAAACCCACCATCTCAGCTATTTAAATATTTGCGTATAACGATGAACACTGGTGCGTGGAAATCAGCTAAATCGGTGGGTTTCGCTCCCGCTCTACCCACCCTACTTTTAACGATATGCATAAACAGTCTTAACCACAAAACCCGCTTTAGTTACTAATTTCTGAATATCGTCCATAAAATAAAATGGGAAAGCGATAAAATCATTAGGCAAAAATACAACAGAAGTGGAGTCTGCAAATTTCTTTTGTATTTGTACTCTTAGACTTAAATCTTTGACTTTTGCAAACAGAAGATCGTTATGGACAATTTGTTGTCCACGGCGAGTCTTTATTTTTGCCATCATTTTCTGATAAATGCTTGCGTTTTCCTTAATCCAGTGAGTTAATGGATGATCACAAACAGCTTCTTTAGCATTACCCATCTTGATAAAATTGGGCGTTGCTTTTAAGCTATAAGCAGAAATTTGTAAATCTGAAATGGCTGCAATATGTGCCAAACTGTCAAAAGGCACATTTTTCATATTTATGTTCACTGCACCCTCATTACTAATGGTTAAGTAATCGCTAGGATTGTCTTCTTTTTGTTGCAGGTTTGGTGACAATCTATAATAATATTTTCCTTTTTCGGTATGTTTTGCAAGACAACCAATTTTCCATCCTACTTCACAAACCGATTTACTCTTTGGTGAAGAAGTCACACCATCATAAAAAAGGCGCAATAGTGTTGCTAAAGCCTCTGCGTTCACCCATTGATTGGGTTCTAGTTGTGCGAAAGCATCACGCACAATGGGTGGAAATTGTTTTTGTTCAATTTTTATAGCTGCTATATCATCTTCAGTGAAAAAAGGTACTTTTTGTTTTGGTTTCGGTTTCGATTTTTTTATGTCGCTCCATACATACTCATGCCAATAATCTTGTTGCCATGCGAGCAATTTGTCAGCACTGAATAACTCATCTCCCATAAATAACTGCCCTGCTTTCACAAACAAATGATATTTTGCTTTGTCATCAAAGGGTAATTTTTTTTTGGAGTCCAGAATATTTAACACTTTTTGCCGAAGTGTTTTTTGTTCAATTTTCCCTTTGCCTTCAAATACAATCGTTTTGCAAAATAAAGAGGGCAAAAATTTTTCAAATGCTTGCGGAAAAGCAAAGCACAATTTTTCTATTTTGGCTTTTTTACCACTTCTATCGGGAGCAGTTGCCACAAGTAGTAATCCTTTACGGACTAGATTGCGTTGTACTTCTTTGAATGTTGGAGTATAGCGTTGTGTAAAAGTACCCCGTTTGGAAGTTTTATCGCCATATAATTTTTCAAAAAAACGAATATCTACTTTTGTCGACTCCATTTTGAGTAAATGTAACAGCGTGATTTCCTCTTCATTTAAAGAAGCAAATGCAGATTTTACCCCGATATCAGACAGAAAAAAGTTTCTAAAGATAGTACGTGAAGAAGATTCTCTTGCAGAAAACCCCCTACTTTTACAAATTGCATTAATGTCAGTGTTCGTCAAAATTTCTTGACACATTTCCGTGAGCATTTCTTCAGTATCTATTTTCTTATTCATTATTTTTCCAGAAATGAGTACAACGAATAGGAGTACAACAAAGGAGTACAACGAATTTGAAAAAACAACAACGAATACAACAGCGAATATTTTATCGTTCCCAAGTTTTACTTGGGAACGCACTGCCAAGAAGCTTTGCTTCGATAATACCGTGTAATCTATCTTACTTGGCTACAATTTTGTATGTTCTTGAAGCAAAGCTTCATAAGCAGTGCGTTCCTAAGTAAAACTTAGGAACGATGATAAAGATTTTACACTGGAAAATACTTCATTGTTTATTCGTTGTTGTTTTTTCAAATTCGTTGTACTCTTATTCGTTGTACTCTTAATTCGTTGTACTCAATTATAATTATAATCAACAATGCCTGGATTACCTTTAACATTAAGTAATTTAGGCGTATTAATTTTATCCAATTTAACCACTTTCTGATCACGTAAATAGTCAGCAACAATTTCCCATACAGGTTTACCAGGAGATTGATTCTTAACCGTTGCCCAACCTGCGACTTTATAGCGTTTACTCATATCAATCGGTGTACCGTCATCCAATGTCATTCCGCTGATTCGCTTGTTGATAGGTTGAAGCGGATCACATGTATAATCCATTCCGCCAACGCGCACCATATCTCCACCTTGTTGCCAATAAGGATCGGAATTAAAGAGATTATCGCACACATCCTCTAAAATCATTTTAATTTGGCTGCCACTCATTTCTTGAGTGTATGTTTCAGGGTAAGTGATACATGTTTGATTAAGTACATCTTCCATGGTAATCTCTTGATTGGGGAGTAAGGTTGCTCCCCAACGAAATCCCGGTGAAAGCGCGATTTGAGCATCACTTTGAACACGCAACGCATTACAAATCAATTGATCATAAGTGCCATTAAAATTACCACGTCGATATAAGACTTGTTCGGTTGTTGCCAGTTTTTCAGTGAGTTTAGATAAATAGGGCATTCTCACTTTCTCAATATACGTTTGCATCTTTCTATCAGCTGCAAGTAGATTAGCAAACACAGGCATTAAACGATATTGATAGTCTTTGACTTTACCCTCTTTTACCGTGAAATCAAGTACACCAAGAAATTTACCACTAGAACCCGCATTACAAACTAAAGTCGTACCATCATTATTTTTGACGTGGCTAGGTTTTGGCATCGCGTCATGGCTATGTCCCCCTAAAATCACATCAATACCAGTCACTCTGGAAGCCAATTTCAAATCGACATCCATGCCGTTATGCGATAACACCACAACAATCTCTGCTTTCTCTTGAGTACGTACTGTATCAACAAGTGATTGCATTTCACTTTCCCGAATACCAAAAGTCCAATCAGGAATAAATCTAGCAGGATTAGCAATGGGCGTATAAGGAAATGCTTGACCAATAACAGCAACGCGTACTCCATTCAAATCGCGCATCGTATAAGGTTTAAAAGCATGTCCGCTATCTTCATCGAAAGCAGGCACTCCCTCAAATAAAGCTTCCTCTTTGACAAGCACATTTTGGGCAACAAACTCACCTTGAAACTTTTTAATATTGGCTAAAACTTCCTTAGCCAAGTAAGTAAACTCCCAATGCCCTGTCATCACATCGACACCGAGCCGGTTACAGGCTTCAACCATATCTTGCCCGCGTGTCCAATAAGCAGTACCCGAACCTTGCCAAGTATCACCACTATCAAGCAACAACGTTTTTTCTCGCCCATAACTATCACGTAAACGGTTGATAAGCGTGGCTAAATGGGCAAACCCACCCACTTTTCCATAAGTTTCAGCCGCTTGTTGATAATTAAGATAAGTAAAAGCGTGTGCTTCAAGTGAATTTGGTTTGATGCCAAAATGTTGTAATAGCTTGTCACCAACAATATGTGGTGCTTTACTCTCACCTATTCCTAAATTAACATGCGGCTCACGGTAATAAATAGGCAATAATTGGGCATGGCAATCCGTAAAGTGCAATAAACGAACTTGACCAAAATTAGGTATATCATAAAAATCGCGTTGCATCTCAGCAAAGGATTTTGGTAAAAAACCAGAAGCACTGGCAACAGCCATTAAATGGATAAATTCACGACGATTCATTTTTTTTTG
The DNA here is from genome assembly GCA_030378085.1 of Candidatus Parabeggiatoa sp. HSG14. Taxonomy (GTDB): domain Bacteria; phylum Pseudomonadota; class Gammaproteobacteria; order Beggiatoales; family Beggiatoaceae; genus Parabeggiatoa. The sequence continues at coordinate 16,071 of JAUCGK010000025.1, read as the reverse complement.
GGAAAAGGAATTTTGTAATGATATAGATTTTTCTCGTTCCCACGCGCCGGCGTGGGAATGCAGTGGCGATGCGCCAGCGTCGCGGTCAGCCAAAACAGGATGCTGATGCACTGGAACCAGAAAAACAGGACGCTGGCGCGTCCAGACTGGGTTCCCACGCCGGCGCGTGGGAACCAGAAAAAAAATGATTTTTCGTAGGGTGGGTACCACCGAATCCTTGAGAATGGTGGGTTTCGCTCCCGCTCTACCCACCCTACGAAATATACTTTGTATAACGATGAGAGTAAAACTTGGGAACGATAACAAACTTAACGGTTGTGATGTTTTTATCCTTTATTATAAGTAATCCTTGTAGTTATATAAGGCTTCCCCCTTTCCTCCTATTTAATTTTTGAAACCACTTCGTCAGTATTACCTTGGTTATCTCTCCAAGCCACTTTTACCAAATCACCTGCTTTGCCATCTTCAAATTCAAAAGCAAAGAAGGGATCAGCAGAAACACCGGCTCCCAAATCTGCTGACATAATAAGTTCGCCATTATGTTCACAGGTTATTTCTTCAATGAAATGAGGTTCTTCAATGATATTGCCCGCTTTGTCTTCTTTGCCTGGTTTCATGGGATGCTTAATGAGTACTTTTACTTTAGTAAAACCCTTTTTGAGCTTAGCCCTCATACGTGTTTTTGTTGACATGACTACATATTCTCCTTTTTAACCACCACAACCACCAATGGTGACTTTGATTTGTCGGCTGGCTTTATACAATTTGCCATCTGCTTTCACCACAACAATCACATTACCAGTGCCGCCCATTTTAATACGAGTTTTTGCCCAACCTCTCACTTTACCCTTAAAATTAAATTGTGCAACTAAGGGTCTCGGATTTTTTTCAGAGAGGATCGTAATTGATTCCACATTGGGTAAATCAGTTTTTACCTCAATCTCTACTACTTTGCCATTTTCAGCAATGTCTGGGGCTTTGAGCGTAATTTTATCGCTCGTAACGATGGGCGTATCTGTAAATAAAAAACCTAACGCTTTATCAAATTCTTCCGTTTGAAAAGCCGCTCTGTCTGCCATCAATGCCGGAGGCAAAATAATTGTCCCGATACCTAAAGCAACCGCATTGCGGATAAAATTTCTACGTGAAATAGTCAACTTAATCACTCCTTTATTCTCGTTCCCACGCGCCGGCGTGGGAATGCAGTGGCGACGCGCCAGCGTCGCGATGCACTGGAACCAGAAAAACAGGACGCTGGCGCGTCCAGACTGGGTTCCCACGCCGGCGCGTGGGAACCAGAAAATGCCTATACCTAACTTTAGAAAATGATATAACGAGTAATGCGACGAACACGGGTATAACCACTGCCATCAGTCTTTAAATTAAGACTCTGTGCATCAGGACTGTGAAGGTGTGGCCCCCAATGCTTATCATCAACAGGTGAATCCGCATCGGCACCTAAATTGTAATTCCAGCAACTACTATAATGCTGGGTTATTTTTCCAAAGTGAGTGGCACAATTATCAGTAGAAGAAGTATCACCATCATAGTCATCACTTGACCACCCTGATGCAAATTGGGCATTATACGCCCCGTCTTGCCCCCCTAGAAACTTGGGGTTAATCATTTTCATCGTTTTCGGATCGATGCCGTCTGCTGAGGCAGTCATCAACATAGCCACTTTACCATCCAAGTCTTCTACTACATCGACATAAATGGCTGGCCCTGTTTGATAAAGAGTCGGATTGTAGTAGTTAAAACCCAGTTCAGGGATTCCTTTGACTTTAAAACGATCCTGATAAGGAATTTGCCAAAATGCCAGAGTATCCGCATCCCCTTTAGCATCAGCCCCTTGTTCATTCGCCACCGAATTATAAACAATCTGTGTTTTAGAAAAATTGGCCTTCAGTTCAGTTGAGATCGCCTTGACTTGTTTTTCGGCGCGTTGTGCTGATTTAAGAGACAAGTCAGCTAACTCAGATATCGAAGCCAGTTTTTTAGCATAAGCCCCCTCAAGTTCTTGGAGTCTTGTTTGGTAATCATTCACCAAGGTTTCGGTGGTGGTTTTGAGTGCCGCTTCATATTTAGCAATCAGTGCATCAATTTTAGCCACTTCTTTCGCCGCTGCCTCGCTTTCTTTTTCAATAGTCTTGCGGGCAAATTTCAAATCGGTTATCGCTTCACGGTAATAGTCGATGACATACTTATCCTCTGCCAGCGAGAAAGTGGATATGAATGCCAGTAATAAAACTAAAATAAATCGCATTGTGTTCTCCTATATCTTTAAATTTTTTATGATAACGTGGAGTCCAAAGCTTTAGCTTTGGAACGTCCAAACCTGAAGGTTTGGACTCCAGCCGGTAACACGGAATCCAAACCTGAAGGTTTGGACTCCAGTAAGTCACATTCAGTTAATATTCATAAATTATCAATTTTAAGCATGTAGTTAGGGATGAAACTGTCTGACGGCTTTGCGTAATTGTGAAAATGTTTGAGATTGACTACGGTAACGAGTTTGCACATAAAGTTCAATGATTTTTTGAATGGGTATCGCTAAATCAGGGCGACTCGCTGTGATACGAGCCGCATAAGTCAATGGTCCTTCATGAGATAAACGAGGTAAATCGTGTCGTGCCAATTTTTTGCAAAAACGCAGATAAACTTGTTGCACCGGATCACGCACAACTAAGGGTAAACGTAAAAACATCCAAGCCGCATAAATCAACAATAAACTGGCTATGATGATGACAAGTGCGGTTATCATGCCACGCCAATCAATCCCTTTCCATCCCAAGCTATCCAATAATTGTCTTTGTCGCGTAGGGCCATAACCAATAACCCATTGATTCCAACCATTATTAACAGCATCTAACGTATTGCGTACTTGTTGCCACATTTTCAGTAGGGTGGAATCTTTATCCCAATCAATTTCAAAACCAAGGGGAGTAAATGCGGTGGGTAATGCGATATCAATTCCCTGTTCTATTCGTTCCGGGGCAATAGCAGCCGTTGGATCAACCCGTATCCAGCCTTTATTTTGTAACCAAATTTCACTCCACGCATGGGCATCACGTTGGCGCACAATTAAATAATCACCGATAGGATTGAGGGTACCTCCCATATATCCGGTGACTATCCGTGCAGGTATACCAGCCGCTCGCATTAAGACTGTAAAAGCCGCCGCATAATGTTCACAAAAACCGGTACGGGTTTCAAACAAAAATTCATCAATGGGATCATCAAATAATAATGCTGGTGTATAAGTATAGACAAAAGGTGCTTGATTAAAATGTTGAAGAGCACGTTGCACAATCGCTTCAGGTAGTGGATTTTCTTGTTGCCATTTTTTTGCTAAGGCACGGGCACGAGGATGTTTTCTTTTCGGCAATTGTTTCGACAAAAGATATTGTTGACGTGTCATCATACTCGCACGATATCCAGTATAAGAACGTAACTGGTAACGCATCAATTGTCGCACAGGAAATGTTGCTAACACTTGATAATCAAGAGTGATATGACCACCAAGAGGTGCTTTAATTGGTAAATCTAAGGCAAATAACCAATTTTCATGATGCGGTTCCAAAGTAATTGTATAATCAAAAGGTTTACCACTAGGTTGGATATTTATCTCACTATATCGCCTGTAATGTTGAATACCTGTTTTCCAATCACGTCCATCAGTCCACCATAAAATAGGGCCTCGCCAATAAAGTTGTGCGGGTGGTGGTATTTCTCCCTCAAACTTGACACGAAAAGCAATTTCATTAGAAAGACTTAACTTACTGACATTGCCTAGTGACATATTATCACTTAAACCTGTAATGCCACTCCCCGCATCCTTAGGCAACTGCCAAAATGGTCCTGCCACCCGAGGAAATAAGACAAACAAAACCAACATCACTGGCACAGCCTGTACCAGTAAAATCGCTGATAAACGAAAACGTTGAGTGGTTAGTAAACGATCATTGGTATCACTTAAACTAATCAGTGTCGCCGTTGCCACCAGCATAACGACACCCATGTATAATGCGGTGGGAATGGATTGAGAATATAAAAAATTAGTAATAATTAAAAAATAACTTAAAAAACAAAGTAATAAAAAATCACGTTGGTTTTTCATTTCCAACAATTTAAGCCCACATAATATCACCAGCAAAGCAATACTCGCATCACGCCCAAACCAGGTTCCATAGCTAAGAGATAACCCTAACAAAATGAGTAACGCTAGGCCAAATTGTGAACGTCGATTAGGTAAACGCCACTGTTTGCGAGTCATCAAATAACGCCACCCAATCAAAGCAAAAAAGGTAGGTAAAATCCACCAAGCTAAATGAAATACATGTGGCAGTACGACTAAAACTAAAGTCGCCATGAGCCATAACAGAGTGGATAAGCTAGGAAATAGAAGGGAAGTTTTCATTAATTTAAGGATGAAAAGCAAAGAATTTTTAAGTATTATTAACTATAAAACAATAGCTTGCAAATCATGCAATCTAGTCATTCCAATACCAAAACCGTCTTGAAATAAATTTCAAGGTAGGAATTGCAGCGATCCTGCACTGGGAAAATTACTTCGGTTATTTTATGCTCGTTCCTTAGTACCCTTTCTCATAGTTATACACAAGTATTTAAGTATTTAACTGATGTTACGCAGATAGCTTCCAAACTTTCGTTTCAAATTCATTTTGCCAACTAGAGTGTAACCCCTCGCAAAATAAATTTTGCACTCCCGTAGAGACACACAACCGTGTGTCTCTACTTTTGGAAGTGCAGTGCGTAACATCAGTATTTAATTTAAACGGTTTTTCGTAGGGTGAGTAGAGCGGGAGCGAAACCCAGCAAACTTTTAAAAATGGTGGATTGAACGTTCCGGAACGAAGTTGCGTACCTCTACCACCCTACGATTAGTGAAAACTTATATATAACGATGAGAGTACCCTTTAGGGTACTTTAGCTTTTAGCCCTGAAATTTATTTCAAGGTAAGAATTGTAGCGATTCTGCACTAGGAAAAATACTTCTCTTGAATTAATAGCTGTCTGATGAACCTTAACACATTCCCAATTTCTTTTCTAAGTAATGAATATTGATACCACCTGCTTGGAAAGCTGAATGTTCAAATAAAATTTTATGTAAAGGAACATTGGTTTTGATACCGTCTATAATAATTTCATCTAAGGCTATTTTCATCCGTGCCATCGCTGATTCGCGAGTATCACTGTGGCTAATGAGCTTGCCAATCATAGAATCATAATAGGGAGGAACACGGTAACCACTGTAAATATGGGTATCGACACGCACTCCAGGGCCACCAGGTGAATGGTAGCGAGAGATAATACCGGGAGAAGGAAGGAAATTATCAGGGTCTTCGGCATTAATGCGACATTCTATGGCATGTCCATGTACAAGAACATCTTCTTGTTGATAACTCAGAGGTTCGCCAGCCGCAATTTTGAACTGCTCACGTACAATATCTATCCCAGTGACTAATTCAGTAACCGGATGCTCAACTTGTAACCGGGTATTCATTTCAATGAAATAAAACTCCTCATTCTCATACAAAAATTCAAAAGTACCTGCTCCTCGATAGCCTATTTCTCGACAGGCTTGAGCACAGCGTTCTCCAATTTTATGGCGCAAAACTTTACTCAAACCTGGTGCCGGAGCCTCTTCTATCATTTTTTGATGTCGTCGTTGCATTGAGCAATCACGTTCGCCTAAGTGAATAGCATTACCATGACTATCTGCTAAAACTTGAAATTCGATATGACGTGGGTTTTCAAGATATTTTTCCATATAGACTTGGTCATTACCAAAAGCAACACCAGCCTCGCCACGAGTTAAAGAAATCGCATTAAGTAATGCTGCTTCACTACGTACAACACGCATCCCCCGTCCGCCACCACCACCTGCTGCTTTAATAATCACCGGATAGCCAATGCTATGAGCCAACTTTAAGTTTTCTTCCACATCATCACCAAGTACACCATCTGAGCCGGGTACACAGGGTACACCCGCTTCTTTCATAGCAGCAATTGCTGAAACTTTATCTCCCATTAAACGAATAGTATCAGGACGTGGCCCTATAAAAATGAAACCGCTTTTTTCAACTTGTTCAGCAAAATCAGCATTTTCAGACAAAAAACCATAACCAGGATGAATAGCGACAGCATCGGTGACTTCAGCAGCACTTATCACTGCAGGAATATTCAAATAACTATTCGCTGATGGAGGTGGGCCAATACATACCGACTCATCAGCCAATCGCACATGCTTAAGTTCACGGTCTGCAGAAGAATGCACTGCCACAGTTCTAATGCTCATTTCTCGACAAGCCCTTAGAATGCGTAGGGCAATCTCACCTCGATTGGCGATAACGACTTTAGACAGCATGTATTTAACCTCTTTTCAATGTTTAGTTTTCAGTTTTCTGACTTTATGATGTCTGATGATTGTTATTCAATAATAAATAATGGTTGATCATATTCTACAGGTGCGCCATTTTCCACTAAAATTTTAGTAACCGTTCCCGCTTTATCAGCAGTAATTTGATTAAGGATTTTCATAGCCTCAATAATGCACAAAGTATCGCCTTCACTAACTACTTGACCTTCATCAACAAAGGATTTGCTTGTTGGAGAAGATGCTTTATAAAACGTACCAACCATCGGTGAACTAATGATATGCCCTACTTGTTCAGGCTGGCTTGGTTCAAGCTGGGATGTTGTAAGAGGTGATTGTGGAATAGAGGGTATGACTGGTGGTTGTTGTGTAGGTTGTGGCATAACCACCGGTACAGAATTCGGGTAACGACTAATACGTACAGATTCCTCACCTTCGTGAATTTCTATTTCTGCAATACCAGATGCTTCAATCAGTTCTACAAGTTTTTCAATTTTTTGAATATCCATGAACCTACCTCGAGTTCGACAAAATAGACAATACTGCTTGCAAAGCCAAGGTATATCCTTGAGCCCCAAGTCCACTGATGACACCAACAGCAATATCCGACAAATAGGAATGGTGTCGAAAAGGTTCACGGGCATGTATATTGGACAAATGTATTTCAATAAACCGAATATTAACGGCTAACAAGGCATCACGCAAAGCGATGCTGGTATGTGTGAAAGCTGCTGGGTTTATAATAATAAAATCAATCTGATTATGATATGCAGCCTGAATTTGTTCTAACAATTCGTGTTCTGCATTACTTTGAAAGGTGGTAAGTTTGTGGCCGCTGGTTTGTGCCATCTCTACAAGTTGCTGATTTATACTTGTTAAGGTGGTTTTTCCGTAATGTGTCGGCTCACGTTCACCCAGTAAATTTAGATTCGGGCCGTGTAGCACGAGTATATTAAACATATAGTCGAAAAAATTCTGTTGAGTTAATTAATACCTTCGCCAAAAACTTGAGTATTAAACTCAGCTATTTAAAAAATACTTAAAAATCAACGAGATTTAAAATAAGTTTAATCAGGTTTAAAAATAAGGTAATTGGTTGAAATTTAACTAATATCACATAATAACTATCTTATTTAGTGGGATAATTGGCGAAGGTATTGGTTAATTAAAATTAATTGAAAGCTCAATCTTATGTGATTCAAAAATGATGAAATAAAGGTTAATGGTACTTAAACTTAGTGCAATATCAGAAAATTTCCTCGCATCTTTAAATTGCAAGGGCGTAAATTCACCCACTTTAATTAAGTGCTAACGGCTAGGGAGTACTTTTAATATTCATAAAAGTGTCATTGGGTAAAAATAATCCAAAAGTCATCTTTAATAATAAAATTGGTAATTGGTCATTTTACCTACTATGCTATTTTATGATTATTCATTACTTATTAATAGCAAGCTGATAAAGCGTGGCTACAATACTACAATTTGAATACAAGTGATGTTTTTTTACGTCATTTGGGTTTAAAGTACTAAATTGATAAAATAAAAATTGTCATTTAATTTAAAAACGGTGAAAAACGGTGAAAAAAATAGTGCTAGAAACAACCGCACTCAACAAATTTTGTATCAATTGTATGCATAACAAGGGACAGCATTTTCGATGTCCTTGCTGTGGCTATGATGAACATAAGTATAAAGAACATCCTTTATATCTTAAACCTAGAACTTTATTAAAAAATCAATATGTGATGGGACTTCCCCTTGGGCAAGGGGGGTTTGGCATCACTTATATTGGACAGGATTTATGGTTGCAAAAAAAAGTGGCTATCAAAGAATATTTACCTGCCGCTTTTGCTACCCGTGATATTTTTAACGAAACTATTATCCCCTTAAAACAACAAGAAGAAACTTTTAATAAAGGTTTACAATTATTTATTGATGAAGCCCGCAATCTTGCTAAATTTGCTCACCCAAATATTGTAAGGGTGATTAATTTTTTTGAAGAAAATCAAACCGGTTATATGGTGATGGATTATTTAGAAGGCTATAGTCTGGTGGATATTTTAAACCAAACTGGGGGACATTTGCCAGTAGATGATGCTTTAACCATTGTGTTGCCCATTTTAGATGCTTTAACTGAAGTTCATGCCAAACAAATCTATCATCGTGATATTTCTTCACAAAATATTTTTATATTAAAGTCAAACATACCTATTTTAATTGATTTTGGTGCGGCACGACATGTTGTAGGGGAGCATAGTCGTAGTTTAGATTTAGTACTTAAACACGGCTATTCACCATTGGAGCAATATTCTGGTAAAGGAAAAATTGGTCCTTGGACAGATATTTATGCGTGTGGTGCTTTATTATATTTGATGATGACAGGTTTATTGCCACCCGCGGCAACAGATCGATTTTTTGAGGATAATTTAGTCGCGCCAATTGATAGGAATTCAGCCATTTCCTCTATTATTAATAATGCAATTATGCAGGCATTGGCAATTAAACTTGAGAATCGTTTTCAAACGGTTGAAAAATTTAGAGCTGCTTTGCAGGGACAATTGTCTACAACAGTCACCATACCGCTTAAAAAAAATCCATCTCAATCACCAAACCGTATTTTTTATAAAATTCATAAAAAAAATACATTTTTAATTGCAACAATTTTATTATTTTTATTGATAATGATTTTAAGCAATTTATCTTTTTATGTTCAAAATGAAACGTTATCACTTAAACCCTTATTTAAGCAAGCACAAATTCAATGGGCAAATAAAAGATTGATGATACCAGCTGGTAATAATGCTTATGAAACTTATCAACAAATTCTTGAAATTGCACCAGATAATACAAAAGCTCAAGCGGGATTGAAAAAAATTGCTGAATATTATCAGCAATTAGCATTAATTGCTCAAAAAGAGGGAAAGCTTAAAGAAAGTTTACAAAAAATTGAACAAGGTTTATTGGTAATGCCTACACATAGGAGTTTGCAAAAATTTGAACATAATTTGAAAAATCAAATTGCTAAACAACAAGAAGCTAAAACACAAGCAATTAAGATAAAAAAATTATTAAGTTTAGCTGCCCAGTCTCTTAAGACATTACAACTTGAGGCGGCTTTAACTGCTTATCAGGAAATCCTTGCCATTGAACCTCAGAATCAGTCTGCACAATTTGGTATCCAAGAAGTAGCAGAAACCTATCTACAATTAGCACATACCAAAAATGAGCGTATATCAAGCAGTTTGTCTTTGGTTAACAAAGGATTAACTGTATTTCCAAATCATCCAGATTTACTCGCGTTAAAAAATAAATTAAACGATGAACTCATAGCACAAAAGCGAGAACTTAATGCAAAACAATCACTTAAGAAAAAAATTAATCAATTATTTAAAAAAGCAGAAATACAATTAAAAGCCTTGCGCTTAACTGATCCTGTGGGTAATAATGCTTATGAAACTTATCAAAAAGTATTAAACATAGCACCTAATAATTCCCAAGTTCAAGTAGGATGGAAAAAAATTGCTGATAAATATGAACAATTAGCACATATTAAACGATCCGATTTGCAAAAAAATTTGGCACTCATTGAAAAAGGTTTAAAAGTGATGCCAACACACATAGGCTTAAGAAAACTTCATCAAACTATTACCCAGCAAATACAACGTGCAGCAACAAAAAAAACACCATCATCACACAATGTTATCAATGAAGTTCAATCCACCCAAGTTCAAAAAACACAACAACCGCTAATACTTGATAACCAAAGTCATTCAAACAAACCTGTGAGTAGAATTGAGCCTTTAAACAAGACTAATCAAGCTTCGATTCCTTTTTCTAATGGTAAATTAGATAAAACAGTGCAAAAATGGTTAGCTATTGCATTACATCATTTTAAAGCAAACCAGTTTGATTTAGCTATTTCAATGTATAAAAATGTTTTGACAGTTGTTCCAGACAATCAGCCAGCAAAAACAGGATTACAACAAATTGCTCAACATTATGAACAATTGGCATATATTCAAAAAGAGCAAAATCATTTACCAGAAAGTTTATCTTTGATTGAAAAAGGTTTGACTGCTGTTCCCACTCATACAGGTTTATTGGCATTGTTAACCGAAGTCACTCAGCGTCTTAATGAAAAGAAAAAACCAACTGAAACTAATTTACCTCAAAACATGATTTTTACCCCTTCATTTTAATTTTGGTATGGAATTTACCTCTTTCTTTGTCAAGACTTTGTTAAGATGATATTGAGGAATACAAAATAAAGGAGGGATTTTTGGTATTTATAAAAGGGGAAAACTTTCTTGCCTTGGAAAATCGAAAAACAACCATTATGAAATATGCTATAAAAAATTTTACAATCATTATAGTTATTTTATTATCAGTACAAAAAAGCATTGCACAAGAAATTTTGGTGATTCCTAACACATTTTTTTCAAAAAGAAATTTTGAATATTCAGTATTTAACGGCAATGTCAGCGGATATATTAACTCACTAGGTGGAGGTATCACAGGCATTTATCAACGTTTTTACATAGATTTATCAGGTGAAAGAAATTTTTCAACCAATGAACAGTCAATTATTAACGGATTATCCAACACGATAGAATTTGAACGTACCGATTTTGCTGCATCATTAGGCTATGCAGTCAATGACTCTATCAGTACATTTGGAGGCTATAAATATGGGAAATCAACACTGACAGAATTAGCATTTTCTCCGCTGGCAGGTGGAAAAACCAGTTTAGAAGGAAAAGGAATATTTATTGGTGCGGGTGGTGGTTGGGTTGTTAAAGATTGGGGTACGTTTTCATTCAGTGCAGCTTTTGCCAAAATGGTAGCCAATTATCAAGATTTATTTGTGGGCAATACCAAAGGCAAAGCATCAGGTACAAGCTTAGGCATTGAGTGGAAAGCCCCTTTTACAAACCATTTATCTTATGAATTATCAATAATACGTCACGATTATTATTATGAAGATTTTTCAGAACTAGATTCAGATATTTCAGAACAAATTTTATCGTTTAGGATAGGATTATCGTATCGATTTTAAGCAACTATTTCAGAGTTCAAAGCGCATTTATATTAGCTATTCATCTCGATAGTGTCCCTCAACAGCCTTATAATTGATTGATTCTTTACAATCAGAAAAAATTGTTGAAATGTGACACTATCAAAACAACCAATGATAACAAAGCATTTTATTGAGAAACAGGGGTTTGCTCAATAAATTGTTTTAAAGTGTCTATTTGACGAATGACACTTTCCGTTTTTAGATGCCCTGTCTTTTTAACAGTAGCACGAAGTACAGCGAAAAGTCTTTGTAATTCAGAATCTTGCTTTGTTAACTTGGTGATTGGTTTTTCTTTTTGGGAAAAAACGACAAATTCACTAATCTTATTAAGGGCTTTTTCCACATATTGCCCTTTGGGATGAAATTTGAGATACTTCACAGTTTTGCTATCTATACGACTAAGCGTACACTTAAAAAAGCCATCACATTCAAAGCCTACAGGATTTTTTGCACCAGCCCATGCAATATTATCAGTTATCGGTAGTGGGTAATATTTTTCATGCAACTCCCAGAAAATATTGTCATTGATATGCCATACACCCTGAATATCATCAAAGTGAATGAGGTATTTTTCCTTTTGCTTACTTAGCCAAGTACTATAGGGTGGCGTGTTAGATTTTGTCACATCTTCTATTTGATCAATTGACTTCTGTAATGACTGCAAGTGTAAAAGTGCTAAATGGGCAGCAATATTGGGTTGCGATTGTATTTCATCACTCGCCCGTTTTAAAAAATCTGTCAAATCTATTTGATCTTGCCACTTTAACTCTTTTTGTAACCGTGTTTGAGCAATTTGTAAATAGAGCTTAATTTGTTGTTCTGGTTCAAAGGGTATAGACAAACTACCAAACGTCCAACCAATTTTACCATTGGGTATTTCGATTTGATACCAATAATCTTGGGATTGACCAATTTTATCCTGAGATTCTGAACGTGTTAATTCTTTTACAACTACACCGACTTTCAATTTTCCAACCAAGGTTGCTTTCAATTTTGGCTCAGCGCGTACATTGACAGCCGAAAAAATCGTGATTCTTTGTTTTACAGTGAGTTGTGATTTTTCGCCAGACTTGTCACCTTGTTCCTTGTTTTCAGAGTTTTCGGATAATTTATCACCTGATTCTTTTTTACTTGGCTTTTCAGTCAATTTATCATTTAGTTCATCTTTGTCTACTTGTTTTTCTTTGACACTTAACTCTTCAGCTTTATCACTAGGTTCATTTTTGTCAACCTGTGATTCTTTAACACTCGCTTCTGTGACCACTTTTTTATCACTAACTTCTTCATCAATCTGTGCTTCTTTAACACCCGCCTCTTCAGCTACTTTGTTACTAGGTTCTTTTTTGTCAACCTGTGGTTCTTTGACATTTGCCTTTTCACCAGAGTCCTCTTTATCAACCAATTTATCATCTAGTTCCGATTTGGGCACAACAATTTTCATTTCATCACCAACACGCTCAAACACAATCTTTTGTTGAACATCATTTTCCGAAATTTCTTTTTCTTGTCGCACTAAAAGAGGATTATTATTAATGACTTGATAGTAATTAGTCATATGGGTACAACAACCCTCTTGCCAATCTGAGAGAATTTGTTTTTTTTCGGCATCAAATTTTGGTGACGAAATCTTAGCAAAAGCTGAATTACTCACAAATTGCTCTGTCTGTTGTTCAAATAGCCAATACAAAAAAGTGGGTACAACAGACATAGATTCCATGAGACGCATATCCAAATAGCCATCGAAGTTTACATCTTCAATATAAAATGCCACATCATTTTTTTCCCCAATAATTATTGGTGTAGCACTTACTTTGAACGTTTGAAAAGGTTTAGATTCGCTTCCACGATGTATATGAATTTCTTCCACTTTAACACCATGTTCGATTGGTTTTCCGACAAGCTTGAATACAAATTCAGGCAATGTTGGGTGAATGCTATTCTTGTGTGTCCATGTCCATTTTGGCTTTGATGGTTCAACTACCCGCAATTTTTTTCCAACAAACAACCGATAAGGTTTTTGCAAATTATTCCAAGTGGCTAATTTTTTAAGCGTTGTTTTATAACGCTTGGCTATACCGTATAACGTATCTCCACGAACAATAGAGTGATAAATGGGTTTATAACTTGCTGTGCTTGGAAATTTATTTGGAGGTGGGCTAATCTGCAAAATTTGACCTGGAAACAACATATAAGGTGCTTTTAAATTGTTCCAAGCCGCTATTTCTTTGACAGTACGATCATAACGTCTGGCAATACCTGATAAATAATCGCCTCGTTTCACAGTAACTTTATTGATTTTTTGAGGAGAAGCTGAGGAAGCCAGATTTTTAGCAATAATGTTATCTGTGATAAACTCGGAAAAGTTTGTGCTTGGTTGCACCGCCTTTTCACGAGTTTTTTTGCTAAAATATGTTTTTGTAGAAAAAGACAAACTCGTATTTTGCCCATGAGCAATTTTCCTGCTACGTTTCATTAAGAAACCGGTATTACTACTTTTAGCTTGATTAAGTGCTGATTTTAGGACAGTAGGAATGGGAAGATAAAACCCTAATTGAATTTTTTTCGAGTAACAGGTATCAACACCCGGGAACAAATTCAGGCGAATAGCCACTTCATTTTTCTTAATATGGTGAAACGCAAATTGGCTCAAAAAATCTTCAGGTAACTGGTAGCTACATGATTTAAAACGAATTTCTGACCATTCTAATGCTTCAGAAAGTGCAGAAAATGTCGAAATGGTTTCTAATTGAGTTTTTGTCAGTGCTTTTTTTACCAATTTATCGGCAAGAATGGCTTTTAAAATATCTGATTCTTTAAAAAAATCAGTAAGTTTTATGGTTAAGTCTGGTTGAGTAAAATCAATCACCTTGAATCGAATATCTGATTCTTTTCCTTCAAGAGAATCCTCATCTTTTAGGCTGGCGATGTTTCCAACCACTGATAATAGAGTGAAAGTGCGTTGGTATTTGTAATCAGTATCGGAGGATTGTTCCGCCAAAAAATCAGCTTCAAAATCTTGCTGAGCAAGAGCATCTGCTGAAAACCAAATTTTGCCCTGCTTATTAGTAGCGATAATATCGCTTTTCGTCCAGTGGATAGTTAAATCACCACTTTCACCTTGCCAGATTGTCTTGTTAGCAGCTAACACAAAGTGACTAAGGCATAACAATAATAAACTGGTCAAAATTCGTGTGTTATTCCAGTGAGTCATTTTTTTTCCTTGGTTAAGTAGATACAAATATTTTAACTTTTTTGAGTCTGCACATTAAACTTCAAAAATATCCAAAGTTTTGGCTCAGAACTCCATTTTTTATGTCAAAAAATTTTTGTGTACTTTTTTTAAGCCATGTTTTGTTGTATAACGGCTTTAACTTCGTTAAGTTCAGCTTTAACTTTAATAACAGGTGTTGTACTTTGATGAATGGCTGTATCAGGATCTTTTAAACCATGTCCAGTTAAAGTACATGTCACAGTACTACCTTCTGGGATTTTACCACTTTTTATATCTTTCATAGCACCTGCGACAGAAATAGCTGAAGCAGGCTCACAAAAAATACCTTCTTTTTCAGCCAGTAGTTTTTGTGCTACTAAAATATTTTCATCAGAAAATTCATCAAACCATCCACCAGACTCTTGTTGAGCATTAACGGCTTTATCCCAACTTTGCGGATTACCGATACGAATAGCAGTTGCTACCGTTTCAGGATGTTCAACAGGATGTCCACGCAAAAACGGTGCAGCACCACTGGCTTGATATCCACACATTTTAGGCCGTTTATTGACAACACCAATATCTGCGAATTGCGTATAGCCCATCCAATAAGCACTGATATTTCCTGCATTACCAACAGGCAAACAATGATAATCTGGAGTCCTACCAAGTGCTTCAATAATTTCAAAGGCTGCTGTTTTTTGCCCCTGAAGACGATAGGGATTAATAGAATTGACAATGGTAATGGGGGCATGTTTTGCTACTTCTTTTACCAATCGCATTCCATCATCAAAATTGCCTTGAATTTGAATAACAATTGCACCATGCATCATGGCTTGTGCGAGTTTACCTTGTGCGATTTTGCCATCTGGAATCAGGACATAAGCAGTTATACCTGCTCTTGCACTATAGGCAGCCGCACTGGCTGAAGTATTACCCGTTGACGCGCAAACGGTTGCTTGACTACCGGCTGAAACCGCTTTACTAATCGCCATAGTCATACCACGATCCTTAAATGAACCCGTTGGATTTAAACCTTCATATTTGACGTAAATATTTACTTCTTTTTTTAAGAATTTGGGAATATTGTGTAAACGTATAAGAGGTGTATTACCTTCAGCAAGACTAATAATGCGTGTATCATCGTGTATCGGTAAAAAATCACGATATTTGTCAATGAGTCCAGTATAACGGGGACGAGAAAACATAGAAAAACCTCAATATTTAGAATAAAAAATGAAAAATTAAGTGACAAAATAACCTTTAAATCTTAACATCTTTGAACGTTGATTATCGCTTCGACTCACCAAAAATAAGAAAAATTTTTAGGACAATCGCCAAAATTATAATCATAAAGTCTATCAATTCAACGGATATTAATAT
>JAUCGK010000460.1 GCA_030378085.1 Candidatus Parabeggiatoa sp. HSG14 | reverse complement strand
CAATTGTTTTTCCACAACCAACGCATTTTTTTGAAGGGCGAAGTATGGCACCTTTAAATCATCCCAAACTCATTCGTACCTATCCCTTAATGGATAGCAAACTCCCTCCCGCCATAAGTGTCATGGAAGCGATTCACGATCTGCCAAACCTAAAATCTGGTGAAGAATCCAAACATTATAGAACGGATATTTGACTAATGGTGCCGAAGCTGATATAGAAACGGAAGGCAACACTCCTCTTTCACTTGCGAAAAAAAGAGGAAAAAAGGAAATTGTGAGTTTGTTTAAGAGGATATAGCGTTTCCCGATTCGTCAGGTACAAGTCCCCTCTTTAATTCAAGGAGGGGATTTAGGGAGGTTGTACTTTATCCAATCGAGAAATGCTATATCCATTATTAATACCTTCGCCATTGAAATTATGAATAAAATTGAGAGCTTCTAGTATTAAATATGAATATTTTTCAAAATTCGGTACTAAATAAGTATTTAAAAACGCAAGATGAAAAGAAGATTGATGAAGCATATTCTCAATTGACTGCCTATTTTCATAATGCTGAAATACAACAGAATATTAGAAATTCAAAGGAAGAACAATTTCAGGAGGGATTTTTAAGGGCACTCTTTGTTAAAATTTTTGGATACACGCTTAATCCGCTGCCGAATTTTAACCTGACGACAGAACTTAAAAACGAAAAAGGGGCAAAAAAAACGGACGGTGCTATTCTGAAAAATGGTAAAGCATTAGCCGTAATAGAATTAAAAGGAACAGAGACCAAAGACTTAGACAAAGTAAATAATCAGGCATTTAATTACAAAAACAATCATACCGATTGTATTTATGTCATTACCTCAAACTTTGAGAAACTGCGTTTTTTTATTCATGATGCGGTTGCTCATATTGAGTTTAATCTGTTTACGTTGACAAAAGAAGAGTTTAAAATACTTTGGCTTTGTCTAAATGCCGAAAATCTATTGGGTGGTGTTCCTGCCAAAATAAAACAAGACAGTATAATAGTTGAAGAAAATGTAACCAAACAACTCTATAAAGACTATTCTACCTTTAAAAATGAACTGTGGCAGAACATCTGCAAAAATCAACCTGATTTAGATAAACTTTTACTGTTCAAAAAAACTCAAAAATTATTAGATAGATTTCTATTTGTTTTTTTTAGCGAAGATAGTGGCTTGCTTCCGCCAAATTCAATCACCTATTACGTTGAGCGATATCATAGACTTATTGAAGATGATGCACAAAAACCACTTTATGATATTTTCAAACAATTTTTTGACTACATTAACAATGGACGAAAAGGTAAAACAGCCCATGATGATATTTTTGCATACAACGGCGGATTGTTTCAGCCCGATGAATTATTAGACCGCTTAATAATTGACGATGAAATATTGAAACCCCATGTATTGAAAATGACAGCTTACAATTTTCAGAGCGATATAGATGTAAATATATTGGGACATATTTTTGAAAATTCGCTGAATGAAATTGAAAATGTAACCGCAGAACTCGAAGGACAGAAAGTTGATAAAAGCAAAACCAAACGCAAAAAAGACGGTGTTTTCTATACACCAAAATACATAACAAAATACATCGTTGAAAATACAGTTGGGAAACTTTGCGAAGAGAAAAAAGCGGAATTTGGTATTGTAGATGAAGAATACGCCAAAGGACGAAAAAAAAGAAAAAAAGCAATTGTAAAGGCCCTGTACGATAATCTGCAAGAATACCGCAATTGGCTTTTGGAAATAACTATTTGCGACCCGGCTTGTGGTAGTGGTGCATTTTTAAATCAAGCTTTGGAGTTTTTAATATCTGAACATGCCTATATTGATGAATTACAAGCTAATTTATTAAAATCAAGTATTGTTTTTCAGGATGTAAGCAATCATGTGTTGGAAAAAAATATTTTTGGTGTGGATATTAACGAAGAAAGTGTTGATATTGCAAAACTTTCGCTTTGGTTAAGAACTGCTCAACGTGGTAGAAAACTTACTTCTTTGAACAATAATATTAAATGCGGAAACTCTCTGATTGATGACCCGGAAGTGGCAGGAGATAAAGCATTTAACTGGCAAAATGAATTTCCACAAGTTTTTGAAAAGGGTGGTTTTGATGTGGTTATTGGTAATCCGCCTTATGTTTCTCGCAACATGACAAATAATTTGAAATCATATTTGAAAAAATCGTTTCAAACAGCACAATACCAATTGGAGTTATATATTGCTTTTATTGAAAAAGCAAGTCAGCTTATTTGTCCTACATCCTATTTTAGTTTTATTGTACCCAACTCATGGTTAAAAAACCATATGATGTCTGATTGCCGAAATTATATTTTATCAAACTTAAATATCATTGAACTTATTCCTTCACTTGAAAATGTATTTACAGATGCCTCTGTTGATACAATGATTTTCTTATTCTCAAACCAAGAAAAAAATGATAAAATTGAAATCAAGCAAATAATTAATAAAGAATTCATCCGAAAGCATTTTGTGTCCCAAAATCGCTTCTTAACAAATGACAGATACACTTTTGATGTTGAGGTAAGCGATGAAATACAACCAATTATTAAAAAGCTATCCAAAGACATTGTTCAGGTAGGTTCTGTTTTAGACGTGATACGTGGAATAAATCCTTATGATAAATATACAGGTCAGTCTGCTGATGTGATTAAAACCAGAGCTTACCACTCAAACTATAAAAAAAATGAAACATTTGTCCCCGAACTCAAAGGACTTCATTTATCCAGATATAACTATCAATGGGATAAAAAGCATTTTATTAGTTATGGTGATTGGTTAGCTGCACCAAGAGAACCAAAATATTTTTCCGGAGAAAGAATAATTTTTCGTGAAATTCTTGGTAAAACGCTTGTAAGTACATTGATTACTGAAGACTTCAAAATTGACAGAAGTTTGTATATAGCAAAATATGATAGAGAATACAACGACCAATTTGAAATTAAATACGTTCTTGGTATTCTAAATTCTAAATTGATGGCTTTCTATTTCAGATATACAAACAACGAGTTTGATAATCTTTTTCCAAAGATACGGGTAGGCGAATTTAAAAAACTACCCATAAAATCGAAAAATAAGCAAAACCAAAAAGAATTATCTGCTAAGGTTGAAGAAATACTTAACTTATCAACTAAACAGAAATCTTTAACACATTCATTTACAAGGTTAGTATTATCAAAATTCACCATTTCCAAACCGACAAAAAAACTCATAAATTGGCACGAATTAGAATTTGCTGAATTTATAAAAGAATTGGAAAAAGTCCAAAAGAAATCAGCAAAAGAAAACAAACAGGAATATAAAAAGTTAAGTTTATCGGAAGAAGCTGAATGGATGCAATATTTTAACGAACAAAAGCAAAAGGCACAGGAACTGCAAACCCAAATAAACCAAACCGACAAAGAAATAGATAAAATGGTTTATAAACTCTACGAACTCACACCCGAAGAAATAGAAATCGTAGAAAATTCCGTAAAATAGATATTACAAAGTTTCGGGAAATCCACTTCGTCCCATTCCCGAAACAACTAAAAACGTACTTCATTCAATCGGGAAACGCATTAACATGAGTTAAACCATGAAAAAACATATCATTTTATTCTTAACATTAGTATTTTTACAGATGCCGCTGGCTCATGCACTAACTAACTGTACTCAAATTCCACAAGTTGAGTGTAAAGGTTTGATGGAACTTTACTATCAGACAGATGGCCCCAACTGGAAAGAGAGTTGGAATGAAAAGCAAGACCCTTGTGATTGGAATAGAATTAGTTGTCAAGATGGACATGTCACTAAAATTGATTTTGGTGCAAATCAACTGAAAGGAACGATTCCACCATCAATTGGTTATTATTTTAGTCAGTTGTTGACCCTAAATTTAGCTGGTAATCAACTGAGTGGTACAATTCCATCCTCTTTAGGGCATTTGACTCAGTTACAGACTTTGGCTTTGAATTATAACGAACTCAATGGTTCTATCCCAAGTTCCATCGGTCATCTTGAACAACTACAAATTCTTAACTTGAATGACAATCATTTTGATGGTTTTATCCCCAAATCTTTTGAAAAGTTGCAGCAATTACAACGCTTTGACATAAGCAATAATCAAATTACTGGGTTGTTTCCCGCTTTTTTAAATAATTTGAATCAGCCGATGTTTTTTAATTTGTCTGGTAATAAATTTATTATTGGTTCCGCTGATATTTGCCTAAGTGTTGTTGGTATTCCGCAATCTGAATGTAATGCTTTGGTACATCTTTATAATAGTACTGATGGAAAAAACTGGAAAAATAACATCGGCTGGAATGTAACAAATACACCTTGTGATTGGTGGGGTGTGTCATGTAGCGATGGACATGTCACTAAAATTGAACTAAATGATAACCGACTGCGTGGTTTACTTCCCACTTTTTTGAATAACTTAAATCAGCAAGTGTATTTTGATTTGTCTAGTAATAAAATTACTGTTGCTCCTTCTGATATTTGTCCAAATGTTGTGGGTATTCCGCAATCTGAATGTAATGCTTTGGTAGATTTTTATAATAGTACTGATGGAAAAAATTGGCAATCTGACTTCGGCTGGAATGTAACAAATACTCCTTGTGATTGGTGGGGGGTGTTATGTAAAGATGGACATGTAACTGTAATTATACTAAATAATAATAACCTAGACGGTTTTATTCCTGAATCAATTGGGAATTTAACGAAGTTGATAAGCCTTGATTTGGGAAATATTGCATTAAATGATGATATGTCAGATTCATATCGGATAGAAATTATGATGAATGCTAATCATGTAAGAGGCTCTATTCCCCAATTGCATAATAAACTTAAAAAGAGATCGAGTCCAGGTGAAGATACTCTGCGATTGGTTTTTGTTACGTTTTTTATGTGTGTTATTCTTCTTTCTGTTATCATTTGATTTCTGATTCCAATGTGTCAACATATTTTATTATTAGAAGCGACGCTGGCATGTAGAAACCTTAGCTGTTCCCATTAATTAATAATTGTTAAACCATGAAAAAATATATCATTTTATTCTTAACATTAGTATTTTTGCAGGTGCCACTGGCTCATGCACTAACTGATTGTACTCAAATTCCACAAGTTGAGTGTAAAGGTTTGATGGAACTTTATTATCGTACAGATGGCCCTAACTGGAAAGAGGGTTGGAGTGAAAAACCTTGCGATAGGAAAGGAATTACTTGTCAAGATGGACATGTCACTAAAATTGATTTAAGTGCAAATCAACTAAAGGGGACAATTCCACTATCAATTGGTTATTACTTTAGTAAACTGTCAAGCCTTAATTTAGCTAATAATCAACTCAGTGGTATAATTCCATCTTCTTTGGGGCTTTTGAGTCAGTTACAAACTTTGGCTTTGAATAATAACCAACTCAATGGTTCTATCCCAAGTTCCATTGGTCATCTTGAACAACTACAAACCCTTAACTTGAATGACAATCATCTTGATGGTTTTATCCCCAAATCTTTGGAAAAATTGCAACAATCACAACAACTTGATATTAGCAATAATCAGTTGACTGAGCAGTTTCCTAAATCTGTAAAACCTTTGCAACATTTGAAAATCCTTAATTTATCTAATAATCAGTTAACTGGTTCGCTTTCCAGTCTTTTGAATAATTTAAATCAGCAAGTGTATTTTTATTTGTTTAGGGATAAAAATTTGTCTGGTGATGCAATTATTATTATGCCTTCTGATATTTGCCCAAGTGTTGTTGGTATTCCGCAATCTGAATGTAATGCTTTGGTACATCTTCATTATAGTACTAATGGAGAAAATTGGAAAGATAACTTCGGCTGGAATGTAACAAATACTCCTTGTAAATGGAAAGGGGTTTCATGTGAAAATGGACATGTAACTCTAATTGGACTAGGTTTGAATCAACTAAGTGGCTCTATTCCTGAGTCAATTGGGAAGTTAAGGAATTTGAAATCTCTTGATTTGTGGGGTAATCAATTGAGTGGCCCTATTCCTGAGTCAATTGGGAACTTAGAGAATTTGAAGAATCTTGATTTGGCTATTAATAAATTGAGTGGCCCTATTCCTGAGTCAATTGGGAACTTAGAGAATTTGAAATCTCTTGATTTGAAAAATAATCAATTGAGTGGCCCTATTCCTGAGTCAATTGGGAATTTAGGAAATTTGACAGAGCTTGATTTGAAGAGTAATCAATTGAGTGGCCCTATTCCTGAGTCAATTGGAAATTTAGATAACTTAACCCGCTTGTACGTTTCTGGGAATAAATTTTCATGTGATGAAATTCCATCGTCGTTAAACCCGGAAGATTGTTGGTCTACAACCACTCTGGTTTCAATTGCAACTGGTGCTGCAATTACCATTGGGTTAGCGTTACTTTTTCTCTTATGATGTCCTACCTATATTAATATAAGTTTATCTACATTTTCCTTTTCACATTTGGTGGAAAAAACCTGAAAGGTTTCCAAAACCTGTCAGCAAGCGTAGAGTGTATATCGCAGCGCGTCATACACCAAATTTATCCATTTAAAAAATGTCGTTCAATAAAGAAAAGGAGGCAGGCTCAAATTAAATCTGGCCTCAAATAATTGGAATCAGAGTAAAATTTAATTCTAACTAAGCCTTGGATGCTACAAGCCGCGCTGATCAAGAACGGTGTTATGCTGCACAAAAATTAAGGAATAAAATGTCCAAACTAAATGTAGATCAGAAAACAATATTCGACCTGTTGTCGGACAAAAAAGCAGATTTCCTCATTCCAGACTACCAACGCCCTTATGCTTGGGATGAAGAACAATGCCAAACCCTCTGGGATGACGTTTTCATATTTTCATTCCCAAATAATGATTACGAAGCGTTTGATGAAAATGAAGAATATTTTCTTGGCTCTATTGTTACATATAAAAACGAAAAGGGAAAATCAGAGGTTATTGATGGTCAACAACGCCTGACAACACTAATGCTTATCTTGCGAGCTTTTTATGATAAGTTTTCAAACATGCAAGATAGAAATTCAAAACTAACTCGGGAGCGTATTGAGAAATGCATCTGGAAGACGGATACGTTCGGCACAGCGGATAAATCAACGCTTAAAATTGACTCCGAAGTCGCTACTGACAATGACAAAGAAGAGTTCCTTGAACTACTACGTACTGGCGAAGTAAAACCAAACAGCAAGAATCAGTATGTGAATAACTATCAATTTTTCCAAGTAAAAATTGATGCGTTTCTGCAAGAGTATGCGGGTTATTTTCCGTATTTGCCAGCCCGCATATTAGGTAACTGTATTCTTTTACCTATCGAAGCGGAATCTCAGGATACGGCTCTTCGCATTTTCTCGACACTAAATGATCGTGGCCTTCCGCTCTCAGATGCTGATATATTTAAGGCGAAATTCTATAAATATTATGGTAGTCTTGATAAAAAAGATGACTTCATTAGTGAGTGGAAGGAGTTGGAAGAAATAACAGGTTCAGTGTTCAGTCCGATAAAAGGCACACCAATGGATGAACTATTTACACGCTACATGTATTTTTTGCGTGCTAAAGAGGGGAATAAAAGCACAACCACCGAATCTCTTCGGAAATTCTATGAATGCAAGAAATATCAGTATCTAAAAAAATCCAACACAATTGGTGAGCTAAAGGCACTAGCCTTATTTTGGATGAGTGTTTCGCATCAAGACAAAGCCCGATTTTCTGATGACGTACTCAAAAAACTTTTTGTATTGAATTATGCCCCTAATGGTATGTGGCAACACATTACATCCGTGTATTTCTTGCAGAACAGAAGCAATGACGAGACGTTGGAAGATACAAAGTTCATCAAGTTTTTAGATAGGATAACAGCTTTCATTTTTGCCTATGCCATAACTAATCCCGGTGTAAATGCGCTGCGTACCCCTGTATATGATGAGATGATTAACATTATCAATGGTAACAACGCAACTTTTTCAAAATACAAATTCAACAAAACGCAGGCTCAGTCATCCTTTAATAATTATACGTTTACTAATCATCGGAATGCGACTCGCTCTATGATTACATGGTACGCCTATACATTTTCAGGGCAGAAGCTTCTTGATGTAAACGAAATCTTCCATTTAGAACACATCTATTCAAAGAAGCGTCAAGAAATGGAAGGTGGACTTAAAACTGAGAGCAATCTTGATTTGCTTGGCAATAAAGTACTACTTGAGGGAAGCATTAACATTAAAGCATCAGACTACCGCTTCGAGGATAAAAAGAAGATTTACAGCGGTGAACAGCGTCGCGGGAAAAATAAAGATGCCAGCAAAATTGCCGAAATATCTAATCTAACAAATTATAAAAAATTTGACGAAGAGCAGATAATCGAGCGCAATAAGACCATTCTAGACAAGTTCTTCGAGTTTTTACAGAGAGAAGATTTAATAGTTATTGTGTGATGTTATGCAGAGAGCTTTTATATTCCACCGATTTCATCGGTGGCTATTTACATTCAATCCTTTCAGGATTTTAATGACCCCAACGGGGTGAAACATGAATAGCCTTATGTGAAACCTATGGAACTTTGTCCACCCAATATTTTAATCTAAGGAATGGTCATGAAATAATTTCCCTATATCTCTAATTTTACCGGTTCCACTATTATAATTCCTGATTGTAACAGATTTTGGGGACACCCCCCTAACCCCCCGTATACGGGTGGAACCAAACATCATTCGACACTTTGCTTTAATTTTTCTATTTTGGAACTTCCCCCTGTGTACGCTAATCTTTACCCACAAGTACCCAGGTATTTTTGGAGTCCAAACCTTCAGGTTTGTATTTTTGGACTCCATCGCGAACTGCCAAACCTGAAGGTTTGGACTCCATCGCGAATTGCCAAACCTGAAGGTTTGGACTCCAAAAGACGAGGTTCTTGTGGGTAAAGGTTAGCCTGTGTACGGGGGGTTAGGGGAGTGTCCCCAAAATTCGTTATAATCAGTAAAATTCTTTTCTAACTCAAATCACTTTTACAAAATTAATTATATCAGCTTCGTTCCACAAATCAAAAGAAGAGATGCGATGCTCGCATCTCTACAAATCTATCGGGTTACCAATTTTTGATAAAAAAAACTTGAACATCGAGTTGTAGCTAAAG